>NZ_AEVT01000024.1 GCF_000189275.1 Vibrio sinaloensis DSM 21326
CCCAAGAACCAACGGATAAACTTCATAACATTCCTTTATATTTCAGGTTTTGACTTTACATTGGACAGGTTAGAGGCGTCTCATCCTGTCCTTATTTAGTCTATTGTAACTAACTTGCAACCAAGAGGATACAAAGTTAATCCATTTGAATCTGATGCTTTTTGGTCACGTTAATACCGAGTCTTTTGGCCAAGCGGGTTAGATTTGCCCGGTCTGTTTTAAGCTCTCGGGCAGCTTGGGCCCAGTTAAAGTTGGCATCAGTAAGCGCTGTTGAGATTAATGTGCGCTGATAGTCTTCCGTCGACTCTCTTAGCCCTTTGCTCCAATCAATGTCATGATTTGGTTTGCTGGTTTTGATGAACGGGGTTTCTAAGCCAGACACTGAGCTGAGATCACCAATATCATCGATGGAAACCGTGATCAGATTGCCTGTTTTGCCACGTGCTCGTGCTTTGAGCGCCGCGCGATTAATGACATGTTCTAACTCGCGGACGTTACCCGGCCAGTTGTATTTGGTTAACGCAATCCGCGCTTCTTTCCCCAACTTGATTTGCACAATGCCGAGTTTGCGACGCGCTTGTTCAAGGAAATATCCAGCAAGCAAGATAATGTCGCCATCGCGCTCACGCAGTGGTGGGACACTGATCGGGTAGACACTCAATCTATGGTACAAGTCGGAACGAAAGCGACCTTCTGCAACTTCATGTTTCAGGTCGCGGTTGGTGGCGGCTAAGACTCTGACATCGATGGTTTCAACTTTGTCTTGGCCAACGGGTTGAATCTCGTTATTTTGCAGTGCACGCAGGATCTTACTTTGGGCAGCGAGTGTCAGTTCGCCGATTTCATCAAGAAACAAGGTGCCACCATCAGCCAGTGCAAACTTACCCATACGAGATTTATCCGCACCGGTAAATGCGCCTTTAACATGACCAAAGAGCTCACTTTCGACTAGGTTTTCGGGAATCGCGGCGCAGTTAACGTAGACCAAAGGCTGCTTTTTACGTGGAGAAAGGTGATGGAGGCTTCGGGCAACTAACTCCTTGCCCACCCCCGTTTCACCGTGAATAAGGATGTTAAAGTTTGAAGGGGCAACCACTTCGATATCACTGTTCAACAGCTGCATAGAATCACTGGCGCCAATTATCTCACCGCCATCTCTTTCCCAAGCTTCCTCGTTCAACTCTTCAAAACGTTGTTGAGTCTGCTTGGCTTGCTGCTCTAGCTGACTGACGGTCATGGCGACCTTAAGGCTGGATGAGGCAATCGCGGATAGAGCGTCTAAACTTCGGGTAGGAATTTCTTCAAACAGATTTGGAATCAAGCTATCTAGGGTCAAAACACCAATGACTTTGTCTGCGTAGATAAGAGGCAACCCCATACAAGAGTGCATTGGTAAATCGCCATCATAGTCGAGCAACAAGTTATCGAAAGGATCAGGGAGTTCGCTGTCTGCATCAAATCGGACCGCAGACTTAGATTCGCATATCATCTTAAATCTTGGATGCTCAGCCACTTTGAAGCGGCGGCCTAAGGTGTCACGGGTTAGACCTTGCATCGCCAAAGGCACGAGAGTATCCCCTTGAAGTGACAGCAGGGCAACGCAATCACATTGGATCGCTTTGCGGATGGCATCTAACAGTTTGTTAAATCTTTCGTGGTCATTATCACCAGCCGCTAAGCCAATGGTCATATCAATTAGGGTGGAGACAGAAATATCTTGCATATCGCACCAAGCGTTTGTTTTTTCGATGATTAATACTTCAACACTAGTGAAGTGTAATAATTGCATTCTAGAGTCAAAATGACCGTAAATCAAAGAGTCATTTTGACGTGAATTCTGGAGATTTCAGGCATAAAACCAAGTAATTAGAGGAATCGCAAAGTTGGCATCATTCGTGCTCTTAGCCAATCAGTAAAGTGACACAGTCATTCATAATAAAAACGCTATAAAAATAATTAACTTGAGGAGAACTCCATGCTTAACAACCAACATATTGAAGTCGTAAAGAGCACTATTCCGCTACTAGAGAGTGCAGGCCCTGCGTTAACGAAACATTTCTATCAGCGCATGTTCTCGCACAACCCAGAGTTGAAAGACATCTTCAATATGACACACCAAAAAACGGGTCGTCAGAGCGTTGCTTTGTTTGAAGCGGTTGCGGCATACGCGAAGAACATTGAAAACCTGGCTGCCTTGACTTCAGCTGTTGAACGTATTGCGCACAAGCATACAAGCTTCAACATTCAGGCTGAGCATTACCAGATTGTTGGTCATCACTTAATTGAGACATTGCGAGAGCTTGCACCCGAAGCCTTTACAACCGAAGTGGAAGAAGCGTGGACAGCGGCTTACTTGTTCTTAGCACAAGTGTTCATTGACCGTGAAGGGGCTCTGTATCTAGAGCGTCGCCAAGCCGTTGGTGGATGGGCTAATGCTCGAGAGTTTAAAGTCATAGAGAAGCAAGCTGAATCTGAATTTGTCACCAGCTTTATTTTCGAACCCGTGGATGGTGGTGATGTTTTGGACTATCAACCAGGTCAATACATTGGTATCGAGGTAACGCCAACGGGGGCGGAAAATGTTGAGATTCGTCAGTATTCTCTCTCACATAAGCCCAATGGTAAGACTTACCGCATCTCAGTAAAAAGAGAAGTCGGTGAATACAAGGGTTTAGTTTCAAATTATATGCATGATGGCGTGGCAGTAGGTGATACGGTACGTCTTTATGCACCCGCTGGCGATTTCTACTTGCAAGAAAATAGCGCACCAACGGTACTGATTTCGGCGGGTGTAGGCGCAACCCCTATGCAGGCGATGTTACATACGTTGGCCGACCGAAATCAGCAAAACGTCAGTTATTTGTACGCGTGCAACAATGCTGAGCAACATACTTTCAAACAGGAAACGCAAGCCTTGATAGCTGAGCAAGGCTGGAAGCAATACGCATGGTATCTAAATGATAAGGCTGATTACCAAGGTCAAATGGACATCAGTTTGATTGCCGATGAGTTGTCTTTGGATACTGCGCACTTCTACCTATGTGGACCAATCGCATTTATGGAAAGTGTGGTTAAACAGTTGACGGATCATGGCGTAGAACGCGAACGTGTTCACTATGAAGTGTTTGGTCCTCACACTTACCTATAACGTTTAATGGTATAAAACAAAAAGGCCTTCATCTGAAGGCCTTTTTAGTGTCTGCAGTACAAGCGATTAAGAAGCGCTTAAGTACTGATGCTTGCGAATAGTCACGCCGTTTTCATCGGTAATTTCAAATGTAAAAGTACGGCCGTTATCGAATTGGTTGGCAGCCATGAACGTACCTTTTTCACCAGTAGTGAAGTATTTTGTTCCATGACCTTTCACTTTCACCTGTACATCGCTTACTGGTTTGCCATCTTGTAAAACGGTCACGATGGCGTGATTCTCAATGGTCTTGATGCGGATTGATTGCTCACCAGCGGGCATAGCTGCTGCCATTGTAGAAGTAAGCGCAGTAAGTAGTAGAGTTGCGATTGTCGTTTTCATAATCTTTTCCTCAGAATGCTGTTTTTATTAAGAGCCTTGCCCTTGGTACGAGACTGATTATGCGCAAAACACATTTAGTGATAAACGTCACATTTTTCATTTCACTGTTGCTAAAATTTCTATAATAGTTGGTTATTTTATAGAGTTTAAAAGCCTGAAATTTTTTCTGTTGGTAAGGTTGTGGGTGATAACTCTTTAAAAACAGTTGTTTAACGTTTTTGGCTTGAAGTTTGATTGATTACTGATGATGGATGATTTGGAATTAATTAGGGCAAGGCATTAACTATTGAAATAGGTTCTCGTAGAGAAAATATCAGCCGAGTTAAGCAACAGTTGAGTCACGTCGGCATTGGACTAGATTACGCTAACTCGGCCGATGCAACACTGCCGAGCTAACATGAACACTGCGCTAGATGCGTAATCAGTGCTTTTTCTTTACGCCGTGGCGAACAAGATCTTGGCCTGTTTTAAAGATCTCTTCTGTCACCCAATGGCCGAGCAGCAATTGGTGCTTATCGTCAAGCACTGCGACGAAATGGCGACCCGTTGAGTTTTGTGTTGCCAAGGCAACGCCCGCGACATTTTGTAAGCCTAAAAGACCGTTCTCCACACTGAGTAAGAAGGTTTCTAAATCATCTAGGTTGTCGATTACTTTATTTTCATCAATCATTGGTTACTTCTCTTCCAATCCAATACACAGAGCTGTGAAATTTACGGCGGTTACTTTAACCATCCTATACGACTAATTCTACTAGTTCCGCCACCAAACGCGCAGACATTCGCCATCTACTCTCGATATTTACCATTCATTTCGTTATTTCACCGTTCGTCGCAAAGCCATGTGCAGACAATCCACCTCACTTAATCTAATTCTGGTCGATTGAACAAGGATTAGGGAAACAAGATGAACAAGTTAAGAATCGGATTACTGATAGCTGCGTTGGCGAGCTTTAATGCTTTGGCTGTTCCGAGTGATGCGTTGATTTCACAGTATAACCAAGCAGCGGATGGGGATGAAAACGCCGTGGAAGCTGTCTATCAACAACTGGAAGATCAACTTGAATCTCAAGGAGCAGATGCACTGACTTTGGTCTACCTCGGTAGCACCGAAACGCTCAAAGGTCGTGATGCGTTTATGCCGTGGAATAAGATGAAATACACCGAGCAAGGACTGGCCACCATAGCGAAAGGCTTGGACCTTCTCAACAACCAACCTGTACCACTTGAACAGCAGCAGCGTCGTCAAGGTTTGCCTGAGTCTCTACTGGCTAAGTCAATTGCAGCCGCAACATTCACTTCACTACCGGATATGTTTAACCATTTTGAACGCGGTTACGATCTGTACTTGGATCTACTCGCTGATAAGGCGTTTCAACAGCAGCACTACGATGCAACCTCCTGGGTCTATTTATATGCCATTAAGGCTGCAATCCGAGCTGAAGATATGTCTCAAGCTAAGCGTTGGTTAGAAGCGATGGAAGCAAACAACCAACAACATCCTTTAACGCTGCAAGCTCAAGCCATGATCAAGAGCTCAGTCTAAGGAGGCCCTATGTTAGCGTTTAAACAGATAGCTAAGCACTACCAGCTTGGTACCCAAAATGTCAAAGCTCTGCAAGGGGTAAGTGGTGATATTGAGCGCGGAGAGATGGTAGCACTGTGTGGCCCGTCAGGGTCGGGGAAAAGTACGTTACTCAATATCCTTGGCTTGTTGGACATGCAGTATCAAGGACAGGTTGAGATTCAAGGACAAGTTTATCCTAAAAGTGCCATGGAAGCCGCGCGTTACCGTCGCAGTCAATTTGGTTTTGTATTCCAGAGATTCAATCTGATCCCAGTGATGAGTGCTTGGGAAAATGTTGCCTATCCATTAATGTTAAATGGTTTTTCACTCAGGGAGCAAAAGAAAAAAGCGCAAGAGATCCTTGACCGCGTTGGATTAGCGGATGTTATTCATCATCGACCAGACAATCTTTCTGGTGGCCAGCAACAGCGAGTTGCAATCGCTCGCGCTTTAGTTCATCAGCCACAGATGGTGATAGCAGATGAACCGACCGCTAGTTTAGACAGTAAAACGGCGGCCAGTGTTGTCGACATGATGAAGCAACTTGGTCATGAAATGGGCACCACCTTCATTGTTGCGACCCACGATGCTCGTATGGCGACTCACTGTGATAGAACCATCAACTTGGTCGACGGTGTGATTTCAGAGGAGGCGTTGAAATGGGCAAGCTAATTCCCCTCTCTGTACGTGTTGCGTTGCTTAACTTGCAGCGCAACAAACGCCGCAGCTTACTATCAATGTTGATCATCGCCATCGCGGTGTTCGCGCTAACATCTGTAGGAGGGTTTGGCCTTTATACCTACGAGTCATTGAAAGAATCTACGGCGAGAGACACGGGCCACATCACCATCAGTCAACCAGGCTATTTCGAAATGGACGAAGAGATGCCAATGGAAAATGGCTTAGCGGACAGCGAACAGATTTCTCGTTCTTTGCTTACTAACAAAGCGGTGCGAGGGATTCAACCACGGATAGAGTTTACTGGTTTAATCTCTAATGGCGCTAAATCGACCATTTTCGTTGGCTCGGGTGTCAATGAACGCGAGTTCGACATGAAGGGGCCGTTTCTGGATGTGCGAGAAGGTAAGACGTTATCGAGTGTGCAATCGAGCCGTTACGATCCATCGGCACCAGAAGTGATGCTGGCTGTCGATCTGGCGAAGAACCTCAAAGTCACGGTTGGAGACTGGGTGACACTGCTGGCAACGACGACCGATGGTGCGTTAAATGCGTTCGATTTTCAGGTTCGCGGTATCTATTCAACGGGCGTGCCTGAGCTCGATAAGCGTCAGTTGTATCTGCATATCCAATCAGTGCAAGAGTTACTTTCTACCAACAAAGTCAGCACCTTATCCGTCTTTCTGTTTGAGACCGATAAAACAGCGACCGTACAACGTTGGATAGATGAGCGTTTATCTCTGCAGACATTGGCTCAGCCGATTGAGCTTACACCATGGCAAGATCGAGCATTTTTCTATAGCAAGGTAAAAGATTTATACGATCGTATCTTCGGCATCATGGGGGCGGTGATGGCGCTGGTGGTTTTCGTCGCGTTGTTCAACACCATGACAATGTCGGTGACAGAACGTACGCGTGAAATCGGCACCTTATCGGCACTTGGCACATTCCCGAAAGAGATTGTTGCAGGGTTCGTGCGTGAAGCTGGCCTGTTAGCGGTGATTGGTGCGGCAATCGGTGGTGTACTCAGTGCCGTTGTCAGTGCATTTTTGCTGGTTGTCGATGTGCAAATGCCACCGCCTCCGGGAAGGACAGAAGGCTACCCGCTGAACATCTATTTCTCGCCAGAGCTGTTGTTGATGTGTGGGCTCGGCGTATTTGCAATTTGTATTTTGGCCGCGTGGCTATCAGCGCGCAAAGGTGTGAACAAACCTATTACAGAGGCTCTGACTTATGTTTAATCTTGCATCTACTCTCTCGTTGTTTTCAATCGTAGCGGTAAGCAGCTTTTCAGTGTTTGCCAGCCAGCAGCTGAGCCAAAATGAGGTGGCGCAAATGGTCGCAAATGCGGATCATTTTCGCCAAGGTTATCAAGCGGCCAAAGTCGTTTCCGAAGTTGCGCTGTATGAGAACAACCACTTGGACAAAACGCGTCAGTATCATGTTTATACCCGAGAAGACCGCGAATCCTTGGTGGTATTCAAATCGCAAGTGGAAGCGGGGCAGAAAATGTTGATGCTGGGTGATAACTATTGGCTGTTGATGCCGAAGAGTCGTCGTCCGATTCGCATTACGCCAATGCAAAAGCTGTTAGGTGAAGCGTCTGTTGGTGACATCTCGACACTGACTTGGAGCGATGATTATCATGCCACACTGGTCGACAGCGAAGCGCTCGACTTGAACGGCCAATCCGTGGCAACCCACAAACTGCGTCTACGCTCTACAACGCAAGGCGCAAGTTATGACCGCATCGATCTGTGGCTTGACGCGAGCAATGACTTTCCACTGAAAGCAGATCTTTACCTACGTTCCGGCAAACTCGCCAAGCAAGCTTACTTTGCTGCGGGAAACTCGGCCCAGCCGGATCGCGTCGAATCGATGACCTTGTTGGATAAGATTCAGCCTGCTAAAAAAACGGTCATTACGTATCAAGAAATCACACCATTGGCGCTAGAGGACAAATACTATAACCCGGCCTATCTAACCCGCAACTCAGTCTCGGAGCTATAGATGAACAGAGAGATTGCGGTGCTCAGTTTCGTCTTGTTGGTTGGTGGTCTTCAAGCTAAGGCTCAGGCCAGCGAGCTTGCTCTTGAATGGGATTGGGTGGTGAGTGGCCATTCGACCAGCCATCGAGACTCTGCGTTGTTGGGCGAGGCTGAGCAGTCATCTTCACAGTCTTTAGATGCGTTGCTGGATGTTGAAGCGCGTATGCACAACTGGACAGGCTTGTTTGCTCTCAAGGGCAGCGATATTGCGTCAAACCAAAACGATGCGAGCTACGACGGCGAACTGATTGTTCAGGAGCTGTTTTGGCAAGGTAGCGTCAATACCCTGCAAACTGACATTGAAGTGACCTTAGGTAAGATGCGACTCGACTGGGGAGTTGGCTATGGCTATCGACCTTTGGACGTGTTTAAGCCATACCGCCGTAATCCGGTTGGGATCCAAGTAGAAGAAGGGACGCTGACGGCAATGGGCTCATACTTCGACGAGTTGGGGGACTGGAGCTTGGTTTACAGTGATTCTTCTCATACCCAGCAAGACGGTTCTGAACTAGAAGAAGCCGCCGAACAACGGGGCATGGGTTTGAGGCGCTATGCGTTTGTCGGTGACAGCGAGTATCAACTATTGGCTTACTACGATGATGTTCGCCATGGTCTTGTTGGTGGTTCTTTTGTTACGGTGCTTGATGCCGCTTGGGGATTGCACACATCTGCGGTGTATCAGCGTCACTACTTAAGTTATCAACAAGGAGAGGTTTTTGAACCGGTTTCATTAACTAAGCAACGTGATGGCTTTCAAGTATTGGCTGGGCTTAACTGGGCCAATCAGGTGGGTAACAACATCATTTTGGAGTATTGGTACGACAGCCGAAGCTGGGGTCGAAAAGAGTGGCAACAAGCTTTTGAGCGTATCGATTCGCTGGAGAGCGTTCAGCAGGGTTTAGCCTCGTCTTACGCGCAAGGCTTGGGTCAGTCAAACCTGGTTGCTCACAACATCATGCTTCACTGGAGTTTGGATTCCAGCGCCTGGGGTCATTGGAACTGGTCGCAAGAGCATTTGTGGTTGAACAAGGTGACGCCAACTTTGGATGTACTTTACTCGCCGCAAGATAACGGCGTGATTGTTACTCAATGGCTCGATTATCAGGCATACGACTCCGGTCAGTCCTCGATTAATATTGAGATGGCGCTCCGTTTTATGACGGGTGAGAAAGACTCTGTATATGCAAATTTGTCAGATAAGCGTATGATTTTTATAAATCTAAAAGGAAGATTCTAATGGAAGGAAGAATCAAACGTCACGGTAGGGATACGTTACGTAGTCTTATCTCAACAACGCTGTTTTGTTTAGTGATTGCGTTGGTCACACAATCGATCTGGCCTAGTAGCTACCTAGAGCATATGTTGATCAGTTTCAGCTACGGCTACAGTGCTGTTTTCAGTGCACACATTATAGCTTGGTTCATTCCAAACATTTCGACTCTTCTTACTAGTGCTATGTCGCTTGCCAGCTCGATGTGCTTGGGTACCACCAGTGCTTACTTTGTCCTTAAGAAGTACGACAACTTTGCAACGATTGAGCAGCTCAAACCAGTGATTGTGTTAGGGTTTGTGTTTACATGCATGTGTTTTGTTTTCTTCTATGCTCATGAACAAAGGCTGATCGCTCAAAGGGAGTCTGAGGTGGCCAAGCGTAAGCAGTCGGAACACGAAAAGGCCATGGTATTGAGCCAGCTGCGCCAACTGCAAAGCCAGATAGAGCCACATTTTCTGTTTAATACCTTAGCCAATGTCTCAGTGCTGATTGAGCAGGAGCCAAAGCTAGCCAAACTGATGCTAGAGAAGTTGACCGACTTGCTGCGTGGTACACTGAAAAGTAGCCGCCAAGAAAGCTCAAGTTTGCAAAGTGAGTTGGAGCTGGTGGATGCCTATTTGGCGATTCAGCAAATTCGTTTAGGCGCTAGGCTTGAGTACAAAATTAACAATACTCTCAACAGCGACATCACGCTGCCTCCTATGGTGCTACAACCGTTGGTTGAAAATGCGATTCAACATGGTATTGAACCTAAAGTGGACGGTGGATGGATACGCATTTCTGCGCGGGATATTGAATCACATTTAGTCATTGAGGTAGAGGATTCAGGTGTAGGCATTGGCCAGCAATTGGATACCGCGGGGCACGGTGTCGGATTGGATAATACCAAGCAACGTCTACTGGCTTTGTTTGGTCCTAGCGCCTCACTGTCATTACTGGAGTCCTCTTCAGGAGGGGTGAAGGCCAAGCTCACCATTCCAATCACGCTACTAAACAGCGCAAGTTCTTTGAGTTAACAGGAGTGACCATGAACCAAAGTGAGTTTTCAGCCATTATTGCCGATGATGAGCCCTTACTACGTTTCCACCTTAATCAGGCGTTAGCCGATGCATGGCCTGAGCTCGATGTGAAAGGGTTAGCTGAAAACGGTGAGCAAGCACTGGATATGATTGCTCAGTATCAGCCGAGTATTGCTTTTCTCGATATTAGGATGCCCAAGTGCGATGGAATGCAGGTAGCAAAACAGCTTCTAGCGAGTAAGAGTGATACTTTGGTGGTCTTTGTGACTGCTTATGACGAGTACGCCATTCAAGCGTTTGAAGCTAACGCGGTAGACTATTTGCTGAAACCCTTGTCCGACAAGCGACTAGAGCAGTGCATCGGCAGGTTAAAAAGTCGCTTGAAATCTGAGGAAGCAGCCGACGCTGAGTCGAGCATGCATTCTTTGCTAGAGCAAATGCAGCACCTTGCAACAAAGCCAGCGCCGTCTTACCTCACTTGGATTCGAGCGAGTAAAGGAGACGATATTCATTTGATCTCCACATCGGACATTGCTTACTTTAAGGCTGAAGATAAGTACGTCTGTTTGTACAAGATCGAGCAAGGTGTGAAAGTTGAGTACCTGCTGAGAACATCGCTCAAAGAGCTGCTGAGTCAACTTGATCCAGAGCAGTTCTGGCAAATACACCGCTCGACAGTCGTTCGCGTCGCGGCGATTGAAAAGGTGAAAAAAGAGTTCACTGGCAAAATGGTGGCGGTGTTGGCGGGGGAAAAGCTGCCAATCAGTCGCGCGATGCAGTCTAAATTCAACTCTGTGTGGTAGGGGATAGAAGCGGTTACAAACAAAAAGTTCATCGCAACCTTGATCGGCAAATTGCGATGAACTTTCGCGTGCTTTAACTGGCCACTAACTAGAGAGGCATCACTCGGTTTCGGCCAAGCTGCTTGGCTTCATAGAGAAGTTTATCTGCTCGTTCGATCAATGACTCTGGGCTTTCGTCTGGTTGAAGCTCTGCAACGCCGAAAGAGGCGGTAATATTCCCAACTTGCTTGCCTGAGCGTTTGTCCTTGATAGACAGCTTTTCAATTGAACGGCGCAAACTATCGGCATACTGACGAGCGATTCTTAGCTGTTTATTTGGCACGATAAGCGCAAACTCTTCACCACCAAATCGATAAGCGTGTACTCCATCGCGTGCGTTAATGTGTAGGCGCTTAGCGATACCTTTAATAACCGCATCACCGAACAGGTGGCCAAAGTTGTCATTGTAGCCTTTGAAGTGGTCAATATCGGCAAGAATCAAGCACATCTTTTGCCCTGATTGGCAAAGAGTGGTGATGTCATTGTCGAATGAGCGTCGGTTGTACAGGCTGGTTAGGCTATCAAACAACGCATCTTGTTGTACTTCAGCAAGTTCCGCTTTTAAACGCTGAATTTCTTCGCTCGCGGACTCAAGTTGGTTATTGAGGAATTTGGTCGAATGACGAATTTCTTTCGACTCGGCGACAAGCTGGCGCACGACTGTCATCACCTCTTCCAGTGACATACCTTCATCTTCAACCTTTTCCAGACTCTGGAAACTTTTATCAATCATTTCCGAGAAGTTAGAGGTGTCGGTAAGTGTGTCAGTCATTGAAGAGGCGACTTGGCCGACTAACAGTTCAATATTGGCACGAAGGTCATGCATATCCGTTTCGGCACGGGTCGCAACAAAGTTATTGTAAAGCTGTTCGCCCGTCGCTGGTGGGCACACGCCATAACTTTCTAACACGTTGTCTAGTTCACGGTTTAGTTGTGGAATGGCATTGTCCACATACGTGTACCATAGAGCATAGTTAGCAGGCGTAGCTGCTACATGATTCTTCATCATTAGAGGGACGGCTTTCTTTAAATTTGCCGTCGATCTTTTGTAATCGTCGTCGGTCATTCGTATTAGGGGTCTTATCGTACTTACCAAGTATCTTAAGATTAGCGGATTTGCTCAATAGATGCTTGATTTAATGACTATATAGTCGGAATTATTATTTAGAATTATGAACTTAAACGAATAATTCTGCGAAATATTCCTCTAGTTTACCTGCGAATCAGCGGCGATAGTTTGACTTGAGAGGGGAGCTACTCAACCTAACCACCACCATGTTCGACTATCAGAAGTGGAAGTTACACATCCACTTCGATATGTTCTGTTACCTTTTGCCCAGATTCTAGTTTGGCTGCACCTCGCAACATGGCTTTGATTAGGTCGCCAGCATTGAATTTCTCTAGCGCTTCATGGGCACCGACTTGCTGCGCACGATCGACACATATCTCACTCGATAACGACGTGTGAAGTATGATGTAAGCGTTAGAGAGCCTTGTATCGCTTTGTGTTTCAAACGCTAGCTCATAGCCATCAAGACCTGGCATTTCAATATCGCTAACCAGCAGATCAATAGGGGTACCATTATCAGCTTGTTCGCGCATGGCTTGTAAGGCATCCAAACCATTATTGCGAATCTGATAAGGAATGTTGATGCTATCAAGTGCATCGGATAACTGCTTGCGAGCAATCGAAGAATCGTCTACCAGCAGGATGTTTAAGGCTTTGAGTCGCTCTCGCTCAATATCGGTCAACATCGGAATATTAGTCGACTCATATTGAGGGTAAATTTTTGACAGCAACAGCTCAACATCGAGCATTTGCACTATCTTATCGTCATAACGTGTAATCCCAGTAACGAAGACGTTATGTCCCGCAGAAGGTGGCGCCGACTCAATCGCTTTCCAATCACACTCAATGATCTTTTCAATTGAGCGAACCATAAAGGCAACCACAGTACGTAGACAGTCTGTCACGATCAAATAGCAGGATTCATACTCATCTGGCTGAATCGGACGAAAACCAATGGCCGCAGGCATATTGATGACAGGAATGGTCAAATCGCGAATGGTTACTGTACCAACCACATGGTGGTGCGAGTAGGGAATTTGAGTCGTTGGCATAAAAGGAACAATCTCACGAACTTTGAGCGTACCAATTGCAAACAATTGCTGATTAGATGTTAACGTAAACATCAACATGCCCTGCGATTGGTTTGCTTTACTTACGACTTTTGCCATAGGGGTCTCGACTACACATAAACTTAAGGGTTATTGGACAATAGTAACCAAAATAAAAACATCTTCAATTGTGTGAGACAAATTGCCTTCCAAGAGCTTAGATAATCGACACTTAAGGTCGAATAGATCAAAAGCTGGGGTGAAGATCGCATTTGATTCGGCTACAATCCACGCCGAAGACTAATTTCAGAGACAAGACAATGGCAAACACCGCAGCAGCCCTGCATATCTTGGTTAAGCACAAAGAGCAGGCAGAAGACATCATCAAACAACTTAAGAAAGGGGCGAAGTTCCAAACGTTGGCAAAGAAATACTCAACATGTCCATCAGGTAAACGTGGTGGTGATCTTGGCGAGTTTAAACGCGGTCAGATGGTGCCTCAGTTTGATAAAGTCTGCTTCTCTGGCGAAACTTTAGTGCCTCATTTAGTGAAAACCAAATTTGGTTGGCACGTAGTGAAAGTGCTTTATCGCACCTAATCTGAGTACGCTACATTCCGATTTAAATAAAAACAGGCCAAGGTTTACCCTTGGCCTGTTTTGTTTCTATACCTTACTTCGCTTTTGGAGTGAAGGTTTGTGTGCTGCGATCTTCAGCAGCTACTGGAGCAATTTTCTCGCCTTTAGCAGTCAAATCGCGCACGTAATCGATGAACGTTTCTGTGTACAGTTTCAGTGTGTTTTCATACTTCGACTTGTCAGCAGAGACTTTACCAAAGGTTGTGTAACCGTCTTTACCACCTGCGATGTAATCGTTAGTGACCACGACTAACTCTCTGTCATCGCTAAGTGCAGACCAAGTACCATCGCCTTTCGCTTTTACTTCAACATTGTGGACTCGCTCACCGGATGGGCGATTAAAGTTGACGTCATAACGGATACCAGCTGCGTATGGATACGCACCGTCTGAACCTTTAGCGCTGTTATCGACATACTCTAAGTAAGCTTTATCTACGGCTTCGTTCAGTACTTGCTTCACTTCGGCGCCTGTCATGGTGATGTTTACCATGGTGTTATTAAATGGCAGCACTTTGGTCGCACCAGCAACCGTAAATTTACCTTGTGTGATGTTGGCACGCGCGCCGCCACCGTTTTGGATCGCTACGTCAGCACGTTTGGTTTGGGCTAGGAATGCTTGCGCTACCAAATCAGCCACTTGCGAGCCGTGTAAGGTAGTGTGATCATCACAGCCATCCGCACCATTGTGTTTTTGTTGGCCCGGTACACGTTCATAACACAGCAGTTCTGAAGATTGTGCGATCTCTTGATCCTTCATTACGTCCAATTTCTGCGTGAAGGCAGACAGCGTTTTCTGCGTTGCAGGATCGGGTGTTACCTGAAGAAGGTTTGGTTGAGCTTCTACTGCCGCAAGAACTTGCGCTAGTTCTTCGCCTTCAAGGCGCTGTTTTTTACCATTCTCGTCTTTACGCTTGAACTCTTGGCCAACTAAAAGATGTGGCGTGCCGTTACAAGCGGCAACTTTACCATTGCCGTCAAATGAGACAGAAAGCTCTCCAAGGATCTGAGTGTACTGCCACGCCTGCGCGACACACACTTGGTCACCGTCTTTATTCGTCATAAGCGTCGGGTATGCGCCTTCGCTTTTTAGGCCAACGGCTTCGAAGTCGCCAAGAAGGGTGTGGGAGTCGCCGCCGATGATTACGTCAACATCCGTTAACGCCTCTGCAAGTTGTAGGTCGTTAGAGTATTGGTAGTGAGTGAGAAGGATGATGTTAGAAATCCCTTTTGCTACCAATTCATCGATGTACTTTTGCGCGGTCTCGACTTCATCAAGAAACTGCGTTGTTTCATCTGGGTTTGATGAATTCATGGTTTTGTTTGCGATATCAATACCCACGATACCGACCTTTTGCTCACCGTATTGCTTAACGGTGTAAGGCTTGAAGTAATCGTTGGCAGAGTTTAGTGCGAGTGGAGAAACCCCTTGTTTTGGAATCACGTTAGCTGCAATGACTTCTGTTTCACATTTACCTTCGTTCATCCAATCAAGGAACTGAGCTAGGCCTGCGTCTCCATCATCAAATTCATGGTTACCCAATGCAAATGCGTCAAAACAAGCATGATTCATCATTGCCGCGTCGGCTTCGCCTTTGAAAAGTGCGTAATACAAAGTACCTGAAATTGCGTCACCCGCATGAAGCTTAAGTACATTTTCACTTGCTTCAGTGCGTTGGTTTAGCGCTGTAATCAATGCCGGGAAGCCACCAACTTCGGTGTAAGTTGACTCACCTGCCAACTTAAGCTTTTGAGAAGATGGCTCAAGGTGTGAGTGGTGATCATTGATATGTAAGATGGTTAGATCGAAAGGTGCGTTGTTCGATGTTTGCGTTGCACACCCTGAAGCGACCGCTGCTGACAGGAAGGCTAGTGCCAATGGGCTCGTTTTCATTGTTTATCCCTATAAATGAGTTCATTGAGAAGAAAACTTGATCTTCAGCTTTCGATTATAGGTTTATGATGAAAATCATCTTGGCTTGCATAAATTAGTGCGACTCACATCAAATGGAAATGTTATAACGTATCAATTATTGTGATGATCATCATTTTCGCTATTTATAAAACAACTAGTTCTGAGAAGAAAAATACGCTGAGATGTCCCTGAGATCTTGATCAGAAAGCCGAGAAAGTTGCGCTTTCATCATTTGAGCAAGTGGGCCTTTTCGCTTTCCGTCCTGATAATCCTTCATAGACTGAAACAGATACTGAGCATTTTGCCCTTTAATGTGAGGGTAAGTAGGGTTCGACGCCGTGCCATCGACACCATGGCAGAAAATGCAGCTTGGCGCTTTTATCTTACCCAGTTGAGGATCGCCAAAATTATCATTAGCAAAAGAGAGTGAAGGAATGAGGAAAACTAGGGCAAGCAGTCTTTTCATAGGGTTGCGCGTAGGTGAATTGGGATACGCTAAGAATAAAGCTTCCCCTAAGGGGAAGCTCAACATTGATTATTTGAGATAGTACGCAAGTCTTGCCAATACTTGGTCGATGTCGGCACTTGAAATGTCTTTGTGGGTAACAAAACGAATTGGATTCCCCGGCGAAATCGTAATACCGTCATGGCTTAGCTGCTTTGCAATGGTTTCGATATCAACCGAGTCATCGAGCTTTGCAAACACGATGTTGGTTTGAACAAAATCAGGGTTTACGTGGAAGCCATCTAATTTGCTCAGCCCTAGGGCCAGTTTTTTTGCGTTTTCATGGTCTGTTTTTAACTGCTCAACTTGCTCGGTTAAAGCCAGCTTTCCGGCTGCAGCGAGTATACCCGCTTGACGCATACCTCCGCCGACCATCTTACGTAAGCGACGAGCACGCTCGATGAACGCTTTGTCGCCTAAAAGCAATGAGCCGATTGGGGCGCTTAATGCCTTTGATAAACAGACCGTCATTGAGTCAAAGTGCTTGGCGATCTCTTTAACATCGACATCTAGAGCGACTGCGGCATTGTAAACGCGCGCCCCGTCCAAATGTAGCTGTAGGTTGTTTTCGTCGACAAACTGACGAGCTTGCTCTAAGTAGGATAAAGGCAGCACCTTACCGTTTATGGTGTTCTCAAGGCTCAGCAGTTTAGTGCGAGCGAAATGGGAATCGTCTGGTTTGATTGCGGCTTTAAGCTTGGCGAAATCGAGGGTACCATCTGGGTTATTCTCAATCGGCTGTGGTTGAATCGATCCAAGAACGGCGGCGCCACCCGCTTCGTATTTATAATTGTGGGCTTGCTGACCGCATAGGTACTCATCTCCGCGTTGACAATGAGCCATTAGTCCGAGTAAGTTCGCCTGCGTGCCGGAGGTGGTAAACAACGCCGCTTCAAAGCCGTGTCGCTCGGCTGCCCAAAGCTCAAGTTCATTGACGGTAGGGTCATCACCGTAGACGTCATCACCAACAACCGCTTCTGCCATTGCTTGTCTCATTGCTTGGGTAGGTTTAGTCACCGTGTCTGAACGAAAATCCATTGTGTTTGCTCCTATATATAGCCACATAGCTTGGCTTTACTGACGCACGCTATTGTTTTGGCATCAGTGATTTCGCCGTTAATTATTTTTTGTTCGAGTTCTTGTAAAGAGAGCGCCAATACTTCAATGACCTCGTCTTCATCACATTCAAAGCGACATGTCTTTTCTAGCCCTTTCGCGACATACAGATATTGGATTTCATCGCAAAAACCCGCTAATGGCGTGACTTGACCGAGTGAAAACAGTTCGTGAGCACTGAAACCGGTTTCCTCTTCTAGCTCTCGTTTGGCACATTCTTCGATGTGTTCCGCATTTTCAATGGTTCCGGCGGGTAACTCCAATAACCATTTCTTAAGTGAGGGGCGGTACTGATTGATGATGATGATATTTCCATCGTCAGTGATCGGTAGGATGACGGTTGCGCCAGGGTGGCTGATGGTCGTGTGCTGAATTGTTTTGCCGTTTGGCAAGGTATGCGGCTCTTCAATAAGAGAGATGCGCTTCCATGTGTGGATCGTGTGTCCAGATTGAGGTGATGTCATTTTATTTTTTCTTTACAACTAACGCTGGCAATACCTTAGCGAGTTATGAGGACTAAAGGAAGAACTATGCAAAATACAAATGCGTTTCATCTAAGTCTTACAGTGATAAATATCGCAATAATGGAAACATTGTTTTCAGGTCGTTACACGATAAATGCTTTTGATATAAAGATTTGTCCTATTTAGAAATTGCACTTGTAACAAAGTGATAACAAATGTATAAAATTATACATACACACTGTCTGGTTAAACTCAGAGGAGCGCATAATGATTAAACCTACTCAGGTATCCCACTCTCAAAAAGCGTTACTCTCTGAGAGAATTAATAAACTTGCGCAGGCTTTATCTGATGGCGTTTATGAGCGTGAAGATACCATTAAACTCTGTTTACTTGCAGCGCTGGCAGGAGAGAGCGTTTTCCTCCTCGGGCCTCCGGGTATCGCTAAGAGTCTCATCGCCAAACGCCTTATCCAAGCATTCGACAACTCCTCTTACTTTGAATACCTAATGACCCGATTCTCTACACCGGAAGAGGTGTTTGGTCCACTGAGCATTCAAGAACTCAAAGATAACGGTCGTTACTTACGTTTAACCGAAGGATACTTGCCAACCGCTCAGGTCGTTTTTCTGGATGAAATCTGGAAAGCGGGCCCTGCTATTTTGAACACATTACTTACTGTGGTGAATGAGAAGACGTTTAAGAATGGCAGCGATATTGAGCGCGTACCTATGCGCTTGTTGGTCTCAGCGTCGAATGAACTTCCAGACGAAGACAGCGGTCTTGAGGCGCTCTATGACCGTATGTTGGTCCGTGTTTTTGTTAACCGAATTCAAAACAAACAGAACTTCAAATCAATGCTCACCGTGGGTACGCCTCAAGAAGCGCAGATTCCTGAGGGGCTGGCTATTACAGACGAAGAGTACCACCAATGGCAGGGTGAGTTAGAAAACCTCGCTTTGACGGATGAGGTCTTTGAAAAACTATTTGAACTGAAGAGTTTGCTCGAACAAGCGGCATCAGAGTCAACTGGTGTCGACATTGCCGATACCGATATGTATGTGTCTGACCGCCGTTGGAAGAAGGCCGTTAAACTGCTTAAAGCCAGTGCTTACTTTAATGGTCGTGACGCTATCAACCCTCTGGATTTACTGCTGCTGCAAGATTGTTTGTGGAACAGCCCAGAATCGCGCGAAGTTGTGCGTAATGTCGTTAAAGAGTTTGCTTTGAAGCATGCCTTTGACCAACAAGATGTCGAGCAGCAAATTAGCTTGTGTCGTGAAGAACTTGATGACATTCAGGAAGAGTTGGAATCTGAGTTCGGTATTATGCTTTCGTTAGAATCAAGCACTGGATTGTTGAAGAAGCAGGTCAACAGCTACGATATTTCTGGAGCTAAGAGTTACAAGGTCGGCAGTGCTTTTGACCTCGTTAAACTGGTGTTGCTTCAGAGCAATATGTCGGTTTCTGAATCTGAGAAAGGCGACAGTCGTTGGGTTTACGTACCAAAAAATGAGCTTGAACGCGTTATCAAGGAAGGTCATGGTGATGTGTATGGTTACGTTAACCAGAACACCAATATGTGCCGTCTTCGATTTGATGTCGATGCTGCAAATAACTTAGTCATTAAAGACATCGCTAATCGTGCCGTGCTGGTTTCGGTAGTTACCAACAAAGGGTTAGACGCATCACTGTATCAAGAGTGGCTTACTAAAGCGGAGCAAGCGATGGCTCAGCTTGATCATGCAGAGCACCACCTTCGTAAAGTGCGTTCTAACTTCCATGGCGCCCTGCCTCACAATTTTATTGATCCTGAGTTGCCTCGCGCAATGGAAGCGAGTCTGCAGCACATTCAGCAAGTTTTAGAATCAACCAAAACCGAGTGTGAACGTACGGTTTTCCGCTTTAAAAACCTAGACCAATTCTTCTCGTAAGGGGTGTAAATGTTAGGCGCAGACGGATTAAACCTCGCATTAATGATTGCCGATTCAGGCATGATTGATTCAGCGGTCAATGACTTGATGGCTCGCTCGCAGATGATGGTTGTCACAGAGAACCGCGGAGTTAAGTCTTCGGTAAAAAACCATCTGCTTAAATGGCGCGGTAGCGTGAAAAAGCGCATTACCCGAGTGTGTGAAACTGAGCGTTTCCAACAAGAGCTCGCCCTTTATCAAGAAGTGATTTATTGGAACGAAGAGCAGTTTTTCGAACAGATCCCAGACGTCATTAAAAAGTTAGAGTGGCACTCTGCGTTTTATTTGCAGGCGCGCCGTATGATCGAGAAAAACAAAGGGGTTCATAACCCTATGTTTCCGCACTATTTTTGCGACCAGTGGTACAAGAGCTTGTCTGATGCGATTCGCCAAGCTCAGTTAACGGAGTTGGAAGCGAACAAAGAGAAAGTCCTTAAGGATCTTTACCAACGCATGGAAACCATGAAAAACATGGACAAGGTAACAGAAGAGGGGGACGAAGGTAGTGTGGGTCGGTTGTGGGATATGGCGTCGGCGAAACTGAGCCGGACAGATCTATCGGTGATGAAGCGCCATGCCGAGTTTTTGCAAAAACATCAAGGCTTACAAGATATTGCTGAGAAGCTTGGTCGGATGGCCGGTCAGGTTGACGATCCTGACCTCAATCGTGCGCCAGCTGAAGAGCTTCAGATGGTCGAAGAGAAGTCTGATAGGGCGACTGACGACATTGTCGGAATTCATGAAAGCGACGATTTGAATAAGTTGTTACCTAACGAGACGATGTTTTTGGCTTATCCTGAACTAGAGGTTGTGTTCTACAAACATTTGGTCGACAAGCGTTTGATGAACTACAAGATGCAAGGTAAATCTCGCACACTGCGCAAAGTGAAAGCACATCGCCCTGATAACAAGCAAGTCGATGTCGAAAAAGGGCCTTTTATTGTTTGTGTTGACGCATCAGGCTCAATGAGCGGATTTCCAGAACAGTGTGCTAAGGCAATGGCTTACGCACTGATGCAGATAGCTCTGGCAGAAGATCGTGATTGTTATGTGATTCTTTTCTCTACTGAGCAGATTACCTATGAGTTAACCAAGCAAGATGGATTGCGTGAAGCCAGTGACTTTCTTACGTACAGCTTTCATGGTGGTACCGACCTTGAGCCGGTGTTAATGAAATCGATCGATTTAATGTGTGGTGATAAATACAAAAACGCTGATATGGTGGTGATTTCAGATTTCATTGCTCCAAAACAATCTGATGAGATGGCTCGACAAGTGGATCAACTCAAGGCACAAAAGAATCGATTTCATGCCATCAGCTTATCAAAATACGGTAATCCTGAACTCATGACGATGTTCGATCATTGTTGGTCGTATCACCCGAACTTGATGGGGCGATTCATGAAGAAATGGTAATCGGAGTAAAACGAAAAAGGAGCTCATTGAGCTCCTTTCGTTATATTGCCAATGGCATTTGATCGTTGGAAGGGTCTTGTTTGCGGTAAACACGAATCAAACCAACCAGCGCCAGAACAGACATCAGTAACATCAGTGCACCCAGTGGCATTTGATTGTTGGTCGGAATCAGTGACGCGGCGAGTGTGGCTAAGCCAGCCCCAAGATTTTGCATTCCACCTAATACAGCGCCGCCTGTTCCAGCATGGTAGGGCAGAGGAGACAAAGCACCTGTTGTTGCCGCAGGGAACAGAACACCAGCGCCAAGGAAATACACAGTCGCACCGCCAACCAGCGTCAAAGCACTTGTGCTCCCCATTAAACCCGGCACCAATACGATCAAAGAACCGCTCAAGATCGCAAACAATCCAAAGATTAACGTACTTTTCTCACTCTTTTTCGCGGCAATTAGGCTCGATAATGCAGCTCCAACTAAGTAACCGGGAATCGGTAATACGAACAGCAGGCTTACAGTAGTCGCAGGGAGGCCTAATACGCCCCCTAACAATACGCCTGCTGCAGCCTCGAAAATTGCCACACCAGAGAAGGTCGCGATTAGACAGATCAAATAGCCTTGGAATCGACGATCTGACAGTACATAACGGTAGCTATCTGTAACGCGCTCGTAGCGGCGCTTCTCTTTAGGTAGGGTCTCTGCAAAGCTGGTCATCATGGTGATTACCACGGCAATGCCAAACAGAGCTAGGAACATATAGCTTGAGCGCCAATCGAACGCTTCAGTAAGGTAACCCCCTAGCACTGGTGCCAACAGCGGTGAAAAGATGACACACATGCTGATTAGGCTGTTCACTTTATGCAGTTCCGCACCTGAGAAAATGTCACGAGTTAATGTGCGTGACATCGCACCGCCGCATCCGATACCTAAGCCCTGGACAAAGCTACCCGCGAGGAACCATTCATATTGGTGGGCGAATAAGGCCATGATGGTGCCAGCAATGTAGATAACCAAGCCTGCCACGATAATGGGCTTGCGACCTAATCGATCAGAGAGAGGGCCGTAAACAAATTGCGATAAGCCATAAGGAATCAAGTAACAGGCCATGACGGCTTGTAGAGCCGCAGGGGAAACCAAAAACTCGTTCGCCATGTGACCAATTGAAGGCACATACATGGTTTGGGTCATTTGACCTACCGCGGTCAAAATAGCGATCAAGAAGGTTAATTTAATGACTTGAGAAGAAGCAGACATTGCCGACCACACCTAAATTTAAAGCGCAAAAAACAATAACTTTGCCGTAGCAAAGCTAATCTAAATAAAAAATAAGGGAACTTTCAGGCGCGAGATATTAGAGTGAGTTAAGCACTCTGGCAATCAAAAAGTGTGATCTTGAGCAAGATAAAAATCTATAGTTTGGATTAGAAAAACTAATCCAATTTTTAATGCATTGAAGTAGAGATAATTATGCGATAGGTAGCTCTGTAAGGCACTTCCGACATAGGCAAGCATCAGCCTGTTCTACTGAACTGGTATCTCTCTGCTCTAAGGTAAAGCACCAACAGGTTTGCTTACCCTGACTAATGTCGCATACAGCAGGCTGGTTGCAACTGGGGCAAGTATGAGTGGCTGGCTTACGTTGCAGTGCTTCCATTACAGACTCACGTTCTTGTTCGGTAAGATGGCGCCAGTTGATGATTTCATCCATCGTTCGATGGCATCCACCGCAAATGCCGCCTTCATTTTTGCACGCTGCGATACAAGGAGATTTCAAAGCTAAAGTACTCATTAATGCTAAAGTGCAGAACTATAATACGAACCGAGCGAGTAGGGCAATTTTGCCAAAGAACAAAACAGCACTTTGTCGTAAATTATATTTGCAAATGATAATTATTATCACTAGTATTGGTGGCAGATAAACCAATAATAAGACGCACCACTATGATTCCTTTGCTTGCTGCCGCAGTATTTATTACTGCACTAGCCCTAAAACTCCGCTTTACACACCGCGAGCTGCAGTGCTGGCTACTAGGATTATTGATCATTGAACTGGCACTGCCCGGTAGCGTTGTTTGGCTACTTATTGCAGCGTTTATCTCAGCTCCTTTCCTAACGCGCATGAAAAACAAATTGCATTCCCATGCGGCGTTAAGAACATGTTTAGCAAGCGCGCTATTGATTACCGGCTATTTAAATTTGGGTGGTTGATAGAGCAGCGAGGTATCTTGCTTCATAAAAACGTTGCTTGAGACCAAACTTCCAAAACACACCAAGCCAAGTGCTAACCAACCAATCACATCTGGCTGTTCACTAAATACTGGAATTGCCAGAATCGTTGCTATGGCTGGTGTTGCCGCTCCGAAAGCGGCTGTCCTTTCCGCCCCCAATGTTGAGATTGCATGTAAATAGGTAAAAGCAGCAATAATACCAGCTCCAATCCCTTGCAAACTGATATGCCCAAGTAGCTCCTTCCATGGCCAATGAGACACACTGCTCGTGGCAAGGTGACTTGGCAGCACATTCGCCCCAATAAGAGCCAGCAGCACGAAAGATGAAATCAATGAGATGAATCCAGCCGTAACTAACGGATTAAGGTTCGACACTCTCGCGCAAATGGTAAATGTTGCCCACATTAAACTCCCAAGTAAGAACAGCATGTGACCCTGCAGTAAACTGCTGTCCATGTGGGTTAGGCTTTGAGCAAGAAAAGTGACAATGCCAATGACCACAAAGCTTAATCCGAAAATGCGATGCTGGCTAAGCGGCTGTTTAAATAGCAAGACTGCGATCCCGGAGACAAATAGAGGAAGTGTACCTGGAATCAGCGCACTGCCATCCGAGACAGGGGCTAACGCCATACCGGAGCCAGCAACCAAAAGGTAGGGAAGACCGCAACCAATGAACATACCTAAAAGGTAACGTTTGGGTACTAATACAATGGCTTGCTTGGACTTGATCACCAAAGGCAGTAAGACTAACGCAGGTATTAAAAAGCGAGTAAGTGCGATGTCTGCGGTCGTGAGATCAGAGTGAGCCCCACTTCTTAGTGAGAGAAAAAAGCCAGACCATAGCAGTAAGGTGGCAATCATTGCCAAATAGCCAGAAATCATAGTGATGTTATAGGTTTGTTGTATGTGAACTAATTATCAGTCGTAATGAACGGTGAAATATGGCAAAGTGAACTAATAATTGAGTAAAGTGCGCATGTATTTTCTAATAACTACGCGTAAATTGATGGAAATCGCCAAGGAATGACGATGGATAGAATTGACCGACACATTTTGTCGCTACTGCAGAAAGACGCTCGCCAATCAACGGCCGATATTGCCGATAAGGTAGGTTTATCCGCTTCTCCATGTGCGAGAAGAATCAAGAAACTGGAAGAAGATGGCGTCATTGCTGGTTATCAAGCAAAGCTAAGCAAACAGAAAGTGGGGGTCGGCATGACAGTGTTTGTTGAGGTGAGTTTGAACAATCACCAAGCAAGCTCTATCGATGCTTTTGAACTTGCTGTCCTGAATATGGAGCAAGTGACGAGTTGCCATGTGGTGTCTGGCGCCTATGATTACTTATTGGAAGTTGTCAGCCAAGATCTGATGGGGTACGAGTCCTTTACGCGTCAGCTACAGCGCTTAGATAACGTTAAAGACATTCATACCCATCTTGCGATTCGTCAGGTTAAAGAGTCGAGTGAGCTGCCTGTGTTTACTTAACGCTGCTACGGTGACGGTTGGAGTCTATATTGGGTACGTCTTCAAACTGTGATTGATTTGCATCGCAATAGACCGACACCCTATTTCGGCCAAGCGCTTTAGATTGATAGAGTGCGAGATCGGCGCGTTTCATCCAGCCTTGACTCTCTTCGAAAGGTTGAGATTGGGCAATACCGCAACTCAACGTGACTTCTTTTTGGTGAGGGTAATTCTGTTCGCGGACATTGTGGCAGATGAGAGCCATAATGGATTCTACTGAATATTGATCGATGCCATGAAACAGAAGCAAAAACTCGTCACCACCTAAACGAAACAACCGATCATCCGCGCGAGTGTTGTGATTAAGCACCCGGACGACTTCATTAATGACGTCATCTCCGACATCGTGGCCATACTGATCGTTGATCACTTTAAAATGGTCAATATCAATCATGACGATGGTGGAGTGATTGTATTGCTCTATGGCGCGCTCTAACGAAGCATGAAGCTGGTGGCGATTGAGCGCTCCGGTCAATACGTCTCTTTCAGATAGGTGCCTTAGCTCACTTTGCAGCTTTCTCACTTCTTTGACCACCACATACACAATGACAAACGTCGCGACCAATGAAAAGGCGTATCGAGCTGTGATCTCAGGATCTTGATGTGGAAACAGCGCTGCGCTAACCCCCAAAACGATGATGGTGTTGGCGATTGCCGCTGTTTTTTGTGGCAGAAGAAATACGATCGCGATAATAATCGGGAACACCCAATAGCTGGCGAGTGTGCCAAACACATCCACCGCCATTACAATCGAGATGGTCAATAAGGTAAGCGGGATGACATGACCAAACAGGCGCGAGTTGTTGTATATAATGAACGCAACTTCGAGCAGTAGGGTGATTTCGAAAGCCAGTAAGACGATACCTAACATGGTTTCGCCTATTACTATGTTTTTAATTGCAAGTGGAACAAAGATAACTAACGTGAGAGCGGCAATAAACTTAAGGACTTGCTTTTGTTTGCCTATATCAAGGATGGCGTCACCAGGCTTGTGCTCGAAAACTCTCAATTTCACCATACAGCCCCTTGAATTAGACGAAATCTGAGTGCCAGGGCCGAAGAAACGGTGCCCTTGCAAAGCTCATTGGCATAATTAAAACATTAGACCAAGGTTTTGAGATTTCAATCAGGACGGCTTATTCAGGCTTGGTAATGCTGCCAAGTTCAAGAACTGGCGCTACTTCAATATCTTCCGCATTCATCATGGATGAAATTCGCTGTACAGATGAAAGTAACAGCGACTGCTCCCACTCTTCAAGCTGTTGAAACTTATTGATGAAGTTTTGTTGCAGTGGCATTGGTGCTTCACTCAACACCTCCAACCCTTTTTCGGTCAGATGAGCGTGGACTTTACGCTTATCTTGGACGCTGCGAACCCGCTTGACCAGATCATTACGTTCTAGGCGGTCAAGAATCGTGGTTGCGGTGGCTTGGCTCATGTTGGTGTGATTAGAAAGTTCACGGATCGTCACTTCACCTAGCTCTTTGATGGAACGCATCAAAATAAGCTGAGGACCTGTTAAACCAGACTCTTTACTTAATCGTTTTGAGTGTAAGTCGATAGCGCGAATAATTTGGCGAATTGATACGAGAACTTCTTCGTGCTTTTCCAATGTTTTTCCTTAGTGAGCAAGCGTTAGGAGGCGAGAAAATACATCAAAATTAACTGTAATTGAAGTGTAAAAACCATTCCAAATTCAGTTTAGCGACATCGGCTGTCATTTCATTCCTCGCGCCAGTTTTCAATATAGCTCGGCAAATGTTTAGTATTCGAAACGTATAGTGAAAAGTGACGATATCACTCTTGTACGATATTTCCACAAATAAGATAAAAACTGGTGATAAAGTAAACATTTAAGTCGGTATTACTGGCAACTGACTGCTGAAGGCGTACAATAATGTGTATTCGATCATGTTTTTAGATGGAAGAAATTAATTTCATCACTAATGATTTTTCTATCTGAAAGCTTGATTAAGGATCGATCTTCGTTAAGAGAGGAAAAATGACAAAAGGTATTGATAAGTACAGTATCGATAGTACCGACTACACCGTTGGTCAAGATAATGTACAAAAGTGGGGGTTTGACGTACACAACCCCGTATTTGGAGTGAGTGCTGGCTTTATCGCTCTATTCTTAGTGGCTGCGCTGGTTATGGACTCGGCAACCGCAAAAGCAGCGCTTGATGGACTCAAGTGGCAAATCATTGGTAGCTTTGATTGGCTGTTCATTTGGTCTGGCAATATCTTCGTTGTATTCTGCCTGGCTTTGATTGTCTCTCCACTCGGTAAGATCCGTTTAGGTGGCCAAGACGCAACCGCAGACTATTCGTTTATCTCATGGCTCTCAATGTTATTTGCTGCCGGTATGGGTATCGGCTTGATGTTCTGGAGTGTGGCTGAGCCAGTTGCCTACTTTACCGGTTGGTATGAGACGCCACTTGGTGTCGAGGCGAATACCGCGGAAGCTGCGAAGCTCGCTATGGGCGCGACCATGTTCCACTGGGGTCTACACCCTTGGGCGATTTACGGTATTGTTGCTCTTTCTTTAGCTTTCTTTGCTTATAACAAAGGCCTACCTCTATCTATTCGTTCTATTTTCTACCCGCTACTTGGCGATCGCGCTTGGGGCTGGGCTGGACACATTGTTGATATCCTTGCGGTTCTAGCAACGCTATTTGGCCTTGCGACATCCCTAGGCTTAGGCGCACAGCAAGCCGCAAGTGGTATTCACCACGTATTTGGTATTGAAGCTGGTCTTGGCTTACAAATCGTCGTGATCACTGTGGTTACTTTATTGGCGGTTGTGTCGGTAATTCGTGGTATCGATGGTGGTGTTAAGGTAGTGAGTAACATCAACATGATCGTTGCTTTTGTGCTGCTGATTTTGGTTGCGTTAATCGGTTACGCTGTCGCGTTTGGTAACATCGGCACCACCTTGATGGCCTACGTAGAAAACATTATTCCACTAAGTAACCCGCACGGTCGTGAAGATGAAGCTTGGTTCCAAGGTTGGACTGTATTCTACTGGGCTTGGTGGATTTCTTGGTCACCATTTGTTGGTATGTTTATCGCGCGCGTGTCTCGTGGCCGTACGGTACGTGAGTTCATTACTGCCGTTCTTCTCGTACCGACTGCTGTGACTTTGCTTTGGATGTCTGTCTTTGGTGGCATTGCCATCGATCAAGTGATCAACAACGTTGGTGAGCTGGGGGCGAATGGCCTAACTGATGTCTCTCTAGCCATGTTCCAGATGTTTGATGTACTACCAATGGGAACCACGCTTTCTATTATTGCTGTTGTGTTGGTACTGGTGTTCTTCATTACTTCATCAGACTCAGGCTCATTGGTTATCGACAGCATTACTGCGGGCGGTAAAGTTGATGCTCCTGTCCTTCAACGTGTCTTCTGGGCATTTATGGAAGGGGCGATTGCGGTTGCACTGCTTTGGATTGGTGGCACAGAAGCGATTCAAGCATTGCAAGCGGGGGCTATTTCAACCGCTTTGCCATTTACGATTGTGTTGCTTCTAATGTGTGTGAGCCTTCTAATGGGCATGCGTACCGAGAAATACGACCGATAGTAGCGCAAAGCTTGGGTTAAAAAGGGATGCTTAGCATCCCTTTTTTTATGTTTCAAAGTTAGGTAGTAACACTTACATCAGCACTTTTTTGGCTCACTTCTTTATTGTTCAACGCGTTAAAATAACCCTTCTATTAATAGATGGCTGACGACAAGAATCTTCGAAAAATTAACGATATTTCAGATAAATAGCTGCTACATTTGTATTTATAAAAAGTATAAGTTTTTGGAAGCAAGGACGCAAAATTGCTTCTTATAAATATCTAATGGCTAGGGAATCAAAATATGAACATGAAGTGGATTAGAGAAGTGTCCATAGCGGCACGTGCATGGTCGATATTAGCATTGTTTGCCGTTGGCTTGTTGGTCAACACTTATCTGAATATCGACAAATCTCGTGAAAATATGAGGGAGAACTACGAGCGTGGTGTTACGACTCTTGTGGAGTCAGCGGTCGGAGTGGTAGACCACTATTACCAGCTGCATCGCTCTGGTCAGTTGACTGAAAATGAAGCGAAAGGCCAAGCACTGCAAGCCATCTCCGCGATGAGGTTTGATGGTGATAACTATATCTTCGTTGGTGATGCGCAAGGCGTCCAATTGGCAACGGGAGTGCTCTCTTTGTTGGGTAAGAACATCATGTCGCTGCAAGACAGTGAAGGGCAATACTTTGTAAGAAACCTCTATCAGCAAGCACGTAATGGCGGTGGATTTGTTGATTATACTTGGCGAAACCCAGATAAAGAGACTTTAGACCCAAAGACCAGTTACGCCGTACAGTTTGAACCATGGCAGTGGATGATTGGCTCTGGAATGAACATGGTTGCTTTGCAGGCCGCGACCGCTCGCTCTGAAATCGCCTCCATAACTTACGCTGTTGGGATACTTGCGGTTCTTTCCATCATGATCGGCTTTTTCATTAAAACCATTACTTCTCCTATCAAGCGTACTGTTAGAGCGATGAAAGACCTTTCTAAAGGGGAAGGTGACTTAACACAAAGGCTTCCCGAAGAGGGCAGCTCTGAGTTGATTCAGCTATCTCGGCACTTCAACCAATTCGTCGCTTCCGTTCAAGGTATTATGCTGAATATCAGCGATGCTGGTAGCCAGGTTTCTAGTGCCGCAAGCCAACTCTCTACGTCGGTACATCATATTGATGAAAGTTTGAATCAGCAGCAGTCAGATGTGGATATGCTTGCAACGGCAATGACCGAAATGCTAGCGACCGTTGAAGAGGTGGCCAGCAGAACGGTAGAAGCGAATGACGCCAGCCGACAAGCCGCTTCAGAAGCGAACAGCAGCCACGCTATCATTAGCGAGAATGTTGAAGAAGCCAACCAGCTAGCGAGTCAGATTGAATCAGCAAGTCACGTTGTCCAGCAACTTGCCAACGATGCACGTAACGTTGATACCGTATTAGAAGTGATTCGAGGGGTTGCAGAGCAAACGAATTTACTTGCCTTAAACGCGGCTATTGAAGCGGCAAGGGCGGGTGAGCAAGGCCGAGGTTTCGCAGTTGTGGCCGATGAAGTGCGCAGCTTGTCTTTAAGAACGCATGAATCCACCTTAGAGATTCAAAACATTGTTGAGAAGCTTCAGCAAGGCGCTGAGAACATTGTCACGGTGATGAACCAAGGTACCCTAAAGGCCGGTAATGCGTCTCAGCTCTCGACGCAAGCGGGTAATGCTCTTAACCGGATTAATAAGGAAGTGCATACCATTGAAGAGATGAACCAACATATCGCGACCGCGGCAGAAGAGCAAACCGTTACGGTGAATGATATTAACCGCAACGTGGTCAGCTTAAATGACATGGCATCAAGTGTGTCTGAAGAGTCAAATCAGATGGCAAGCTCGAGCCAAGAGTTGCGCAATGTGTCTGAGAACCTGATGACAATGATCAATCGCTTTAAGTTAGCCTAGCTTGTTGCTTCAGAGTGGTGTGGTAGAATCTCGACAAATTTTCAATCTAAGCCGTAAATGAGACATTTAAAAACGACCACACACCCTGATATTGGGCATTTAGACGATAAGATCGTGTTCACACGCAACGCTGCGCGAGCCATTGTTGTGGACGGGGAAGATATTCTCTTACTTTATACAGAGCGTTACCACGATTACACCATTCCTGGTGGCGGGTTAGATGAGGGCGAAGATGTCATTGCGGGTATGGTTCGTGAGCTTGAAGAAGAGACGGGCGCACAGAATATTCATGGCATCAAGCCCTTTGGTATTTATGAAGAGTTTCGCCCTTGGTACAAGGACAACGCAGACGTCGTTCATATGATTTCTTATTGCTACACCTGTAAGATCAATCGTGAACTTGGTGAAACCTCTTATGAGGACTACGAAATCAAAAATGGTATGAAAGCGGTGTGGATGAACATTCATGATGCGATTGCTCACAACGAAAAGACCATGGCAGAGAGTCCAAAAAAAGGCATGAGTATCGAGCGGGAAACCTTCTTGCTCCATTTGATTGCTAAAGAGATGCTCTAACAATAAAAGCCTGCGAAACCGCAGGCTTTTTTGATCTACTTGACGAGGTGAATAACGTTGTCTTGTGCGCCAAAGAATACGCTAAACTCATGCTGGTTAGTGACTTTGCTTCTGTTTTGCGCTAACAGCAAATGCTTATCGACAGAGGTAATGAGTTTATCAATGCTGGTCGGTTGGTCTTGAACATAACTCGAACCGCCGAAACACAAGGTGATGGGGAGCTCACTGCGTTGTTCAACGTGTTCGCAAATTCGCTGACAAATTGAGCTGGCTTCTTGTTGGTCAGTATCAAGCAGGGCAAGATAGAAATTATCATCTTTACCCCGCGCTACAACGTCTGACTTTCGAATGAGATCTTGTGACACCGCGGCAAAAGTTTGTAATACCTGGTTGCCAAACTCATATCCGTAGCGCTGATTGATGCCATTCAGATCTTTTACATTGGCTTTGAGAACCAGTACTGAAGAGTGATTACGCTGACATTGCGCAACCATGCGGTCGAGCTCTTCAATAAACGTTTCATAGGTATAGAGATCGGTCAGACTGTCTTTGATTTCCATTAAGCAGCAATATCGTTTTACGTCTTCCAGCTCCTTGTGATGGATAAAGTCCGTCACCAACATCATGTCAAACTGAAGGCGTTTACTGAGCGCATCAAGCGTGCTCTTATCATCGGTAAATTGCTCAAACCTGTTTAACACCTGTCGATGGAGCTCGAAGCCAATCATGCTATACGTGCTGAGGTTGCATTGCTGATTGGTGAGATCCAATGCATGCTTCGCCAAGCGATCAATATAGGTTTGGTCGAAGGTTTGATTGAACAACAAGTGAATGTACTCGTTTAGTGCGTTATGGGTTGAAAAATGGGATAACACTGCACTGATTTGTTCGCTGTGCTGAAACTGTTCCAATAAAGCACGATAAATACCATCACTGAAGTCTTCTTGAGCCTGAGCTGGGATAAGGGCCTGCCACTTTTGGCACGTATCGGTGCTACAGCGAAACATAGTGAGGCGTGCTTCTAGTTCTACCAGCCCAAATTCAAGTAGTCCATTCGATTGAATCATCTCGCTCCTCGCTATACTTCTGATTGAATACAATACAGAATATCACTCCGTTAATGGAAGGCAAATGTAAACTTTGTGTTTGGTAGAGAATTTGCTGTATACAAAATTGCTTGGCCTTCTATACTTATCCAAGTAATTGAATTATTAATACTAATAGTTTCGTAGTGACAATAGACCTCACGAGTAAGGGAAGAACATATGGGGAAGATAAGCAGGATTGTGCTTGGATGTACCTTGTCGATGACAACGTATTTCAGTTATGCCGATGTGATTGAGACAGACGTTTTAGTCGGCTTTGGAGAGGCAAAGTACAAGAGTGGATTTACGCACTTCGATTACGTTAACCCCAATGCCCCTAAGTATGGTTCGGTGACCTATGGTCAAGTGGGTACTTACGATAACTTCAACCGTTTTGCTTCCCGTGGTGTGTCAGCCGCAGGCTCAGGTGAGATGTATGATTCTCTGATGTATTCACCCAGCGATGAGATAAACGCCTACTACCCGCTAATCGCCAAACAAGTTCGTTACTCTGACGACTACAAATGGTTAGAAATTGATATTAACCCTAAAGCTCGATTCCATGACGGCGAACCAATCACCGCACATGATGTCGCTTTTACCTTCCGTAAATTGTTTGAACAGGGTGTTCCGCAGTATCGAATTTATTACAAAGATATCAAATCCGTCACAGCGAAAAGTGACCTAACGGTACGCGTAGAAATGTCGACGCCAAACCGGGAAAAACTGTTTCAATTTGCGCAGACGACACAAGTATTGCCAGAACATTTTTGGAAAGACAAAAATTTAGCTGAGCCGCTATCTACTCCACCAGTGGGAAGCTCTGCTTATAAAGTAAGCGCGTATAAATCAGGCCAAAGTGTGACTTATGAGCTGGTTGATGATTACTGGGCGAAAGACTTACCCGTCAATGTAGGGCGGAAAAACTTCCAGACCGTTACTTATGATTATTACCGTGATGAAACGGTTATGTTGGAAGCGTTCAAAGCGGGTGAGTTCGATTTCAGAATTGAAAACGTCGCTAAGTTCTGGGCCAACTCCTACAACGGCGTAAACTTTGATAAAGGTTACATCGTGAAGGAAGAAATTGCCCACGAAAAACCGGCTAACACTCAAGCCTTTGTGTTCAATACTCAGCACAGCTTGTTTAAAGATTCGAAAGTTCGAGAGGCACTCACCTATGCGATGGACTTTGAGTGGATGAACCGCAACATGTTTTACAACCAGTACACGCGGACTCGAAGCTATTTCCAAAACACCGAGTATGAAGCGAAAGGCCAACCGGATAATGACGAGTTAAAGGTGCTTAATCAGTACAAAGAAAGTTTGCCACCTCGTCTATTCACACAAGAGTTCCAACCTCCGGTAACCGATGGCTCGGGACGAATTCGGATTCAAATGCGTACTGCATTTAAGTTACTGAAAGAAGCCGGTTGGGAGTTAAACAACAAGGTGATGACCAATAAAGAAAACGGTCAACCTTTTACCTTTGAATTGCTGATTTATAGCCCCACGACTGAACGTATCGCCATTCCTATTCAAAAGAACCTGAAACGAATGGGCATCGAGATGAAGATCCGCACGGTTGACACTACTCAATACATCAAACGTCTGCGTGATAGAGACTTCGATATGATCTCGTCCGCTTACTCCGCTAACCCTTATCCAGCGCCGAACTTAATGTTGGTGTGGAACTCAAACTTTATCGATTCCACGTACAACACAGCGGGCGTGATTGATCCTGTGATTGATAGCCTAACGGAACAAATTGCCAACAGTCAGGAAAACCCTCAAGCGTTACTGACTTTAGGGAAAGCATTGGACCGCGTCCTACAGTGGAACTTTTACATCATTCCGCAGTGGCACTTAAGCAAATACCGTGTTGCGATGTGGGATAAGTTCGAGCGCCCAGACGTGATGCCGAAATACGATCTAGGGCAAGATACTTGGTGGATTTCGAAAGACAAAGCCGCCAAGTTGCCTGAAAAACGTCAATAAATCAGAAAGGAACAAACAAGCCTCCTAGTCAATGCTAGGAGGCTGGCAAGTCGAGGGAGCAATGGCCGCCTATATATTCCGACGATTACTGTTGGTAATCCCCACCTTGTGGGCAATCATTACAATTAATTTCTTTATTATTCAGATCGCACCGGGAGGCCCTGTCGAGCAAGCTATTGCTCAAATGGAAGGTCATACTTCTGGGATTATGGAGCGCTTCAGTGGTGGCGGTAGTGAAGTCGATGTCAGTTCTGAACAGGACTCTGTTAGCGGTTATAAAGGCTCTAGAGGGTTAGATCCAGAAGTCGTTGAGGCGATAAAGAAACAATTTGGCTTTGACAAGCCGCTGCATGAACGTTACTTCGACATGCTTAAGAACTACGCCACTTTTAACTTTGGTGAGAGCTTGTTTAAAGGAGGCAATGTGATCGATCTCATTGTCGAACGTCTGCCTGTTTCCATCTCTCTTGGGCTGTGGAGCACCTTGATCATTTACTTGATCTCTATACCACTTGGCATCATGAAGGCCATACACCATGGCTCTCGATTTGATGTATGGTCGAGTGCGGTAGTGATTGTTGGGTATGCTATTCCCGGATTTTTGTTTGCGATTATCTTAATCATTTTATTTGCGAGCGGTAACTATTTCAGTTGGTTCCCACTTCGCGGTTTAGTGTCGAGTAATTTTGACCAGCTTAACTGGTATGAGCAAATCATCGATTACTTTTGGCATTTGGCGTTACCGATCTTTGCTATGGTGATCGGTGGATTTGCCACTTTGAGCATGCTAACGAAAAACTCATTCCTCGATGAAATCAACAAGCAGTACGTGGTTACCGCAAGGGCCAAAGGGCTGGATGAACGGAGCATTCTGTACAAGCATGTCTTTAGAAACGCCATGTTGATCATTATTGCTGGTTTTCCAGCGGCATTCATCAGCATATTTTTCACCGGTTCGATGTTGATTGAAGTGATGTTTTCGCTAGAAGGGATCGGTCTACTGGGTTTTGAGTCTACCATTCAGCGCGATTATCCGGTTGTGTTTAGCTCGCTCTATATCATGACCTTACTTGGGTTGATTCTAAGTATTATCTCGGATTTGACGTACACCTGGGTCGATCCACGTATTGATTTCGAGGCGCGTTAACCATGAAAAAGAAAGTGACCAATCCGTTGAACGAAGCGCGATGGCTTAGGTTTAAGGCCAATCGGCGCGGTTTCTGGTCGTTATGGATATTTGCTTTGTTGTTCGTTATCAGCTTGTTCGCAGAGTTGATCGCTAACGACAAACCACTGTTGGTCGAGTACAACAATCAGTGGTATTTTCCCATCGTTGAGCAATATGCGGAAACGGAGTTTGGTGGTGAGTTTGAAACGGAGGCTGACTATAAAGATCCCTATGTCATTGAATTGATCGAAGAGCAGGGCTATATCGTTTGGCCATTGATACCTTTTAGCTATGACACCATCAACTTTGATATTCAAGGCTCAGTGCCTTCAGCGCCCGATGATGTCAATTTGCTTGGCACGGATGATAAAGGGCGCGATGTATTAGCGCGGATCATTTATGGGTTTCGGATATCCGTTTTATTTGGTTTCGTGTTGACTATCATCTCCAGCATCATCGGTGTCGCGGTTGGGGCATCTCAAGGTTATTACGGAGGTTGGCTCGATTTGCTAGGGCAACGCTTTATCGAAGTATGGTCTGGCATGCCGACCTTGTTCTTACTCATCATCTTGTCGAGTTTTGTCGAACCCAATTTTTGGTGGTTGTTAGGCATCATGGTGGCGTTTAGTTGGATGAGCTTGGTTGGAGTGGTACGCGCTGAGTTTTTGCGTTGTCGTAATTTTGACTATGTGAAAGCCGCGCACGCAATGGGGGTCAGCGATAATCGAATCATGCTACGCCATATGCTGCCCAATGCGATGGTTGCCTCACTGACAATGATGCCATTTATCCTTTCTGGCTCAGTGACTACGCTAACATCGCTAGACTTTCTTGGTTTCGGATTGCCGGCAGGATCGCCTTCGCTGGGCGAACTCCTCGCTCAAGGTAAGGCCAATCTTCAAGCTCCATGGCTAGGGTTTTCGGCTTTCATTGTTCTGTCTTTAATGCTCACACTGCTGGTATTTGTTGGTGAAGCGGTGCGTGATGCTTTTGACCCTCATCATCAACGGAGTTAATCATGACGAAAAAGATTCTGTCGGTTGACGGTTTGTCGGTTGGTTTTGGTCGAGGCAAACACGTAGAGCAAGTGACCCACCAGGTCTCTTTTGAGATAAGGAAAGGCGAAACGTTAGCGCTCGTTGGCGAAAGTGGCTCAGGAAAGTCTGTAACAGCTAACTCGATTCTAAAACTGTTACCTAAAGGTTCCTCTCAATATCTGCAAGGGTCGATTCGTTTTGATGATATCGATATCTTGCAGTGCTCTGAACGGCAGTTACGTGGCATCAGAGGTGGACGCATCGGAATGATTTTCCAAGAGCCGATGGTGTCGCTTAATCCACTGCATAAGATAGGTAAACAACTGGTTGAAACATTGGCGATCCATCGCGGCGTTAGGCAGAAAAAAGCCGAAGCAATTGCCGTTGAGTGGTTAGAGAAAGTGGGTATTCGTCACCCCGAACTCAAGATTAATGCCTATCCACACGAGTTATCCGGTGGTGAGCGTCAGCGCGTCATGATAGCGATGGCGCTGATCAATGAACCAGAACTGCTGATTGCGGATGAACCAACGACGGCGTTGGATGTGTCCGTACAGGCACAAATTCTCGACTTACTCAAAGATCTCCAGCGTGAGCTCGGTATGGCAATGCTGTTTATCACTCATGACTTGAGCATCGTGCGTCGCATCGCTGACCGAGTCGCGGTGATGCAAAATGGCGAGCTGGTGGAAGTGGGGGAGTGTCATCAGGTTTTCTCCGCACCCAAGCATCCTTATACTCGTTTGCTGATTGACTCAGATCCTCGTGGTGAGCCAGTTGAGTTACCAAGTCAAAGCCGCAATATCCTTGATGTAGAGCAGCTTAGAGTATGGTTCCCAATCACGGGAGGTATATTCAAACGTGTCGTTTCCCATATCAAAGCGGTAACCGATATGGGCTTCAGTCTAACGAAAGGACAATCCATTGGTTTGGTGGGCGAGAGCGGTTCCGGTAAGTCGACCACAGGTATGGCAATACTGAAACTTGTCCAATCGGAAGGCTCGATTCGCTACGAGGGTAACGAACTGCAAGGTCTTGAACGTCCCGCTATGTTGCCTTACAGAAGTAAAATGCAAGTCGTGTTTCAAGACCCATTTTCGGCATTGAACCCAAGAATGTCAGTCGCTCAGGTGATTGGGGAAGGCTTACGAGTCCACCAAGAGATGAGCGATGAAGAGATAGATCATACGATTATCGAAGTGATGAAAGAGGTCGACCTTGATCCCGAGTCGCGCCATCGATATCCAAACGAGTTTTCAGGAGGCCAGCGACAGAGAATAGCCATTGCTCGGGCACTGGTATTGAAACCAGAGTTTATATTGCTCGATGAACCGACATCGTCCTTAGATCGAACGGTTCAAGCTCAAGTGTTGGATCTTCTCAAATCACTCCAACAAAAATATGGCTTGAGCTATCTATTCATCAGTCACGACTTAAATGTCGTAAAGTCACTGTGTCACTACACCATTGTCATGAAACAAGGTGAGATAGTAGAGCAAGGGCCAACGGCTGAGCTTTTCTCTAGACCGAGTCACGCTTACACCAAAGAATTGGTTTCACTATCGAGCTTCTAAGTAATTAAAACATCGTTAATAAAAAGCCGCCTTTATTTAGGCGGCTTTCTGTTTTGTTGGGTTAGCTATTTGGTCCAGAAACCATTTCCATTGGCTTTTGCCAGATGATGCCAAACTCTTTACTGATATCAAACTCAGTTAAGTGCGCAACGTGGAAGTTCATTAATTCAAGGTCATACGATGGCGACGTGTAGACGCGCCCCTCGTCAATAGCATCAACTAAACGGTCTGCTTGATGAGCAGTATAATTATCATCAAAGCGACGGGTTTGCTGTTCTAAGTCGCTACGTAGCTGTGCGACAACTAACTCATACTCAGCTTGGTCAAAACCACCCGCTTTAGCACGTTTTAACTCTTGCTTAACCAGTTCTTGAGCTTCGAGAGCTTGAGCATAGTCTTCGCTGATGACCGCAACTTGAGAAATTAGGTTAACGTTCTTAAGGACCTTGCTTGACACCTTAATGTCCACACTCTTATCAGCCAACGCTTGCTTTAATCGATTTTCTAGAATCTTGTTGGCGATCGTTGCCTTAAGCAACTTTTTACGTTGTTGTTTACTGTCTTGAGAATCAAGAAGTTGAGTAAAGGCAGTCAGTGAGACATTAGGCTTAGCCGCTTGCTCACTTTCTGGCTGAGTATGTACAACCTCACTTGCAACCAAATGGTAACCTAGGCTTGGTTTCCAATCTGAAAAGGTTTTTTCAACTGCAGTGATGCTGTTACGTAAATTAAGGTTGCCCGCAACCACAATAGTGGTCAGTGCTGGCGTGTAAGTGCCAGAGGCTTGTTCACTCTTTAAAATATCGGCAAGTTGATTAAGGGCTTCGTGAAGCGTTTTATCACTGGCCTCAGAGAAGTCTTGGCTAACCACGCTTTGAGTGGCTGAATCGATGACTTTCCAGTTTGTACTTTCAAATAGAGCTGCCGCGATCGCGTGGCTTTGCGCACCAGGTACGGCTAGACGTACGCGAATGGATAGAGATGGCGTATTTCGGCTGGTAGGGAGCAACACATAACGCATTTGGTTATCGAGTTGGGCAAGCTTGGTGCCTTTTGGTAAAGCGATATCACTGTATTGAAACCAGCTAGCATCATTTTGTTCATGATGCGCCGATACTGCATAAAATGGGGTAAATAGGATGCTAGCAGCAAGGGAAACAGCGAAAATTTGACGTAATGGTTTAGACACGAAGTACTCCTAAAGCGAATCTATTGCATACCATCCTTGTTGTAGTAATTAACACTGGCCCAATAGGGACAAGTGCAGGAGTGAATCTAATCCGTGTTCACAAAGTGCAATAAGACAAAAACAAAAATGCGACTGATGTTGTAAAATCGTGCAAATTTTCTACAACTCGCATTCATTAGTCAATCTCTATTAGGTTGAAAGTATCGATTTCTTAAATGTGAGAGAGTTAAATAAGGGTGTAGTGACTTGCGCTAGCGAGGGAAAGGGGTTTTGAAAACCAATAACCTTGTAAATAGGAAGCGCCCAGATCGGTAAATGCTTTCGCCATTTGAGCGTTTTCGATGCCTTCGATAACGATATCTACATCGTACGCACTACACAATTTGATCACAAAGGTGAGGTATTCAAAAGTCGCTGGATTGGTAAATGACCGCCATGCGATCGATTTGTCGATTTTTATCTGTTGTAGAGGTAAGTCGAAAAAGCTGTTCAGAGAGCTGTAACCCGCACCAAAGTCATCGAGTGAAAGCTGAAAGCCAAGTTGGCTCAATTTGTTCAGTTGATCTATCGCGTTCTGGTTGCCGTCTAAGATCATGGTTTCTGTCAGCTCTAAAACGATGTGTTTTGGCTCGATTAGGTACTGGTCTGCAATGCTTTTGACTGTCTCTGGGAAACTGTGGTTAAGCAGTTGCAGTACAGAAACATTGACGTTGACCCGTACAGAGGTGTTATGTGTCGCTTGATATTGGCGAATAAAGTCACAGGCTTTACTCAACACCAGATAACCCAAATCGGCAATCAAGCCTTTCTTTTCTGCCACTGAGATAAACTCGTCTGGGAAAATCTCACCCACTTCTTGGCAGCGCCAACGTACGAGAGCTTCAAAGCTGGCAATTGCGTTTCTCTTAGTGCAAATGATGGGTTGGAACTTAACGGAAAGTAGGTCTTGATTAATTGCGTTACCCAATTCACGTTCAATGTAGAAATGTCGGTCAACTTTGGTCTTGGTTGGGCCGGTATAAACCCGGATGTGGTTTTGTTTCTGCTCACTGGCGAATTGGCTTGTTCGGCAGGCTATTTTTATTGCCTCATCGGCCTCTAACTCGGCTGGGATATCAGGGTAAATACCGATGCTCATCTCACTGCCGTAAAGAAAACCGTTGGTTCTTACCGCTTGTTTATATTTATCAGCAATACGTTCCCCCAGCTCAAGCAGGTCACTCTCTTCGTATTCACCTTTAACCAAAATGGCAAAGTCGTCGGTGCGAATGCGATACAAATCTATGATTTCATCTGGGAAGCTGTTTAGAGCTTGAACCAAGTGATTGAGAACGTCACGCATGATTTGTGAACCATACAGTGATAAATAAGAACGGATGTTAGCGACTTGAATGTAGAGGAGGTTGTGGGTAATACCATCGGGTTCGATATTCTCGAGATCCATTACCAATTTATGATCGTTGGATAGGCCGGAGGCTCCGTCCTTAAAAGACGTTTGATGGACATAAGCTTCCATCAGCTTTTTATCTGAGATGTCTTTATGACATCCGATCATAAATCGCTTACCCTTGACCGTTTTTGTTATCGCTGTGCCCTCAAGCCAGACATATTGGCCATTGGTACACCGGACTCGGTATTGGGTGGCGAGCTTACACTCATCTTCTTGGATATGCTCGTCAACTTTTCCCTCAAGCATTCGCCGATCCATCGGATGCACTAAATCCAGCCAAGTTTGTAGGCAGGTATGGCCAGATTCAATGCCAAATCGCTTATAAAAAGTAGGGTTGTAGAAACAAACGTGCTCAGTATCAGACATGTAAAAGATGCCGTCATTCAGCACATCGACCATATGCTTAAAATGATGATCCATTAGCTCATCGAGTTCAGCGCCGGTGAGCGAACTCGGTGATTGTGTGTTGCCTGAGTCTACGGCAACCCCACACTCAGAGACGAGAGTGATCTTAGGTCGCGGGACGATACTGTTAATAGTTTGTGACATAAAAATATGACGTACCTACATCCATAAGTGGTATGTCGTTTACAATTGCTCAAAACTGACGGAAGCTGACGAGTGTGACTCGTATAATGATGTTTAATAAACGAAATTATCAAGAACTTTTCAAACCCCAATAATTTTTATTGTGAAGCTTGTCGTCAAACGTGTGCCAATAATTGGAGCTAACTCGACCAGCTATATCAGGCTAATGCAAGAATATGAATATAGGTATGTTCTTGTTGCAATATTTATATTACGGTTGCGCGAATCC
>NZ_AEVT01000023.1 GCF_000189275.1 Vibrio sinaloensis DSM 21326
ACATCAACGCTGATAAATCATGAGCAAGCATTTTGAATGGGTGACTCCAGATTCGGACCTTCTGGAGTTAGAGAAAACAAAAATTAAACCGCCATCTATGTATAACGTTGTGTTAAACAACGATGATTACACCCCGATGGACTTTGTAATTGAAATTCTTGAACGTTTTTTTTCAATGGACGAGGACAAAGCAACACAAGTTATGCTTAAAGTGCATTATGAAGGGAAGGCAATCTGTGGCACGTTTACTGCAGAAGTTGCTGAAACTAAAGTGGCTCAGGTCACGATGTATTCTAAGGAAAATGAGCATCCGTTGCTTTGTACAATGGAACAAGCTTAACGTTTGTTCGTACAACAAGTATTGTTGTTGAAGGAGGTACTTATGCTAAACAAAGAATTAGAGTCGAGCCTAAACAGCGCGTTTTCTCGAGCTCGAGACAAACGACATGAGTTTATGACTGTCGAGCACCTCCTGCTAGCATTGCTGGAAAATGATGCTGCGCGAGAAGCTCTTCAAGCTTGTCAGGCTGATATTGAAGCATTACGCAACGAACTCGATATCTTCATTGACCAAACAACGCCTCTTATCCCAGAAAATGATGAGACCCGAGAAACTCAGCCTACTTTGAGCTTCCAGCGTGTCTTACAGCGCGCGGTATTCCATGTACAGTCGTCGGGTCGCAGTGAAGTGACTGGCGCTAATGTGCTGGTGGCCATTTTCAGTGAACAAGAATCGCACGCGGCTTATTTGTTGAAGAAAAACGATATTAGTCGCCTCGATATTGTTAATTTCATTTCACACGGCATCACGAAAGCCTCCAGCGCGGGTGATGATGCTTCGCCTTCCGACTCATTCAGCAGTGATAATGTTGAGGAAACCAGCTCTGAAGAGCGTCTAGAAAGCTTCGCGACTAATCTCAACCAAGTAGCGAAACAAGGCAACATCGATCCCCTAATCGGCCGAGATAAAGAGCTTGAGCGTACCATTCAAGTTCTGTGTCGTCGTCGAAAGAACAACCCATTGCTGGTAGGTGAAGCCGGGGTCGGTAAAACCGCGATTGCGGAAGGGTTGGCTTGGCGCATCGTTGAAGGTCAAGTTCCTGAAATCATTAAAGACAGTGTCATTTATTCTCTGGATATCGGTTCGTTACTTGCTGGTACTAAGTACCGAGGTGACTTCGAGAAGCGCTTTAAGGCGATCTTGAAACAGCTAGAGAAAGAAGAAGATGCCATCTTATTCATTGATGAAATCCATACGATCATCGGTGCTGGTGCAGCGTCAGGTGGACAGGTAGACGCCGCCAACTTGATTAAACCTTTGCTAAGCAGTGGTAAGTTACGCTGTATTGGCTCGACGACTTATCAAGAATACAGCAATATCTTTGAGAAAGAGCGCGCATTGTCTCGCCGCTTCCAGAAGATTGATGTGGTTGAACCTTCTCTCGACGACACGACTAAAATCTTGATTGGCCTGAAGCCGAAATACGAAGCACACCACGAGGTTCGCTACACCAATAAAGCGCTTCGTGCTGCGGTAGAACTATCTGCCAAATACATTAATGAGCGTCACTTGCCTGATAAGGCGATCGACGTGATTGATGAAGCTGGTGCTCGCAGCCGTTTAGCCCCTGCTAGCCGTCGTAAGAAAACCGTTGGCGTTGCTGACATTGAAGCAATGGTCGCTAAGATGGCGCGTATTCCAGAAAAATCTGTGTCTTCTTCGGACAAAGAGGTTCTGCAGAATCTTGATGAGAAGATGAAGATGCTGGTATTTGGCCAAGACGATGCCATCGATGTGCTAAGTGAAGCGATTAAGCTGACTCGTGCCGGCCTTGGTGCTGAGAATAAACCCGTTGGTTCGTTCTTGTTTGCTGGCCCAACGGGGGTCGGTAAGACAGAAGTGACGGTGCAGTTGTCTAAACTGATGGGTATTGAGCTGCTAAGGTTTGATATGTCGGAATACGGTGAGCGTCACTCGGTGAGCCGATTGATCGGTGCGCCTCCTGGCTATGTGGGTTATGACCAAGGTGGCCTGCTTACCGATGCGGTTATCAAGCACCCTCATTCTGTTGTGCTGCTTGATGAAATTGAGAAGGCGCACCCAGATATCTTCAATCTGCTGCTGCAGGTGATGGATAATGGTACGCTGACAGACAACAACGGTCGCAAAGCCGATTTCCGTAATGTGATCCTAGTGATGACTACGAATGCGGGTGTTCAGGAAACTGAGAAGAAATCGATCGGTTTGATCCAGCAAGATCACAGTCACGATGCGATGTCGGTAATTAAGAAAGTGTTCACTCCTGAGTTCCGTAACCGTTTGGATAACATTATCTGGTTCAACAGCTTAGATGAGCATGTTATTCATCAAGTAGTGGATAAGTTTATTGTCGAACTGCAAGCTCAGCTCGATGCGCGCGGTGTCTCTCTGGAAGTCTCTGATGATGCTCGTCATTGGTTGGCGGTTAAAGGTTACGACAAGGCAATGGGTGCTCGCCCAATGGGACGTGTAATCCAAGATAAGTTGAAGAAACCGCTTGCTAACGAGTTGCTGTTTGGTAGCTTAGTTGACGGTGGTACGGTGAAAGTTGAACTCAAGGATGAAGAACTTAAATTCGAGTACTTGAGTGAGAAAGAAGCCGCAATTCACTAACCTCAGATATGAAAACAAAAAAGCCAGAGCATGATGCTCTGGCTTTTTTTAATGGGCTCAATCTCGATAACAAGGCTATGAGAAGGTTTGGCGAATGACTTGATACGACTGCTCAACACAAGCAGGAATCTCTTGTTCGGTTTGAAAACCTAGTGCCGGGTAGGTCTTAATACGTTCGAAATCTCCGAGCATGGCTCTTACTGTGGTATCGAGGTCTATGTCATCGTTAAAATACTCGCAAAATGTACTTTTCGGTGAAGTGACGCAAACCTGCTGATAAGACGTGGGCCATTGTTTGGTAAATGTGGCCAGAGTGCGCCGTTCCATATAGGGCTTTTGGACCAGTATGAATGAAGAAAAGCAGAGATTATGTTGTTTGAGGAGCTCTGCACTGAACTGAACATTTTCACCTGTGTTGGTGGCTTTATCTTCAATCAGAATGTCTTGGGCTGGTACACCAAGATCTCGAGCCACTTGCGCGAAGGTTTCCGCTTCACTTCGATCAAAATTGCCCGCAGTTAATCGGCCAAAACCGCCGGAAAAAAGAATCTTATTTGCCCAACCTTGGTGGTAGAGCGTCGCGGCATATTCTGCAACTCTTAGATCATTACTACCAAGGACAAAGATACACTCTGATGCTTTGAGCTCATGATTGAGCTGCATGTAGGACCATAGATGTTCCAGATGTTGGTATAGCTTCATGGCTACTCCAGTCGGTTATATAATTTCCAAAGTGTGCTGGTGGTGAAAGCGATAACCAAGACTAACCAAACTGTCTGCCAAGATTCGTTTATCAGGGGTGTGAACAACGTTAGGCAGTGCGGCTGGCGAGTTGACACTGGTCAATGCAGCTTGATAGAACTCGGCCTTACTGACGGTATTTGGTGTCGTCGCATTTACCACGACGCTGGTCTCTAAGTGAGCGACAAAGCTGACGGCACCAATGGCATCAGTGAGGTGAAGCATATTTGCTGGTGCTTGATCGCTCACCTGTTTCAAGCGCGGTGCAAATCGGGAAGCGTGGCGATCTGGTCCAGTCAGTCCGCTGCACCGAACAATGGCGTATTTAAGCCCTGAGTCTTTTACGTACTGTTCTGCTTGTAACATGACTTTGGCTTTATCGCTAAATGCTTCGTGTTGTTCGGCAAGAGCAAGGGAAGCATCCTCTTCTCTCATATCGCTTGCGATATCAGGATAAACGGAAGTCGAGCTGACCATAACGACTTTTCTTACCTTTGCCGAATGACAGACGTTGAGTAATTTTTGCCAGAGCTCAGCGTAGCGTTGCCCGCCGCCAGAGCGAAACCCGGGAGGAAAGCAGCCAATAACAGTATCAGGGGATTGTTGCTCAATCGCTGTAGTGAGTGTCGAGCTATCATCGTCGAGATTAAAACGGAAGGCATTTAACTGCTCTTCGTTAAGGTCAGACACACCTTGGTCAGTGGTCTTACTGACGTACACTTTATGGCCGATTGTTTCTAAATAATGGGCGAGGGGACGGCCTAACCAACCGCCGCCTATCACTGTTACTGTTTTCACTGTTTACTCCCTGTAAATAGATCTCTGATTTCTTTGCGCAACATACTGTGGATAGGTAAAGCGCTGAAAGAAGGGTGCTGAATGACATCAACATTCGCATGCCAAGCTAAGTTCTCAAGCCTAACCGGAACACGCACAATTGCGCCTGAATTAAGCATAGGTTCAACGACATGTGTAGGAAGAACACCCCAACCAAATCCCGCTGCGATTAACTCCATCAGAACGAAGTAGTTATCAGCATACCAAACATCTGGGCTATAGGCCTTCATAAAGCTGCTGGTTTTGGTGTTTTTTGAACGGACAAGCAGTTGGCGGTGAAGCGTTAATTCTTCAAGGTTATCGGCAGTATTTTGCGCTAGGAGATGCTCGGCAGAAACAAACACATCAAACTCGACATGGCCAACCGACTCAAAGTCGATCCCAGTTGGCATATTCAGCTCCGAGAAAATAACCCCTGTTGTCACCCTTTTTGCCTCAATGAGTTCGATGATGTCGACGCTCGATGCCGCAAGGAACTCAAAACTTACCCCAGGGTAAGCGGCTAACACGCGATTGATCGCAGTATACAAATGTGTAGTGGGGATCCCCTCATCCATCGCGATGGAAAGGTGTGCGTGTTCTTCTTTAAATATCTGCTCTGCACTGCGTTTTAGCCGCTGATGTTGTTGAAGCGTCGTCTGAGCATAAGGCAGCAGCTGTTCGCCTTGGGAGGTGAGCGCTGGATAACGCCCTTGGCGAGTGAAAAGCTCGAATCCACAGTCGATTTCCAGGTTGATGATGTGTTGGCTAATGGCGGATTGAACCTTGTTGAGTGCACGAGCGGCGGAAGAGAAAGAACCATGCTCTACGGTTGCGACGAAGGCTTGTAGCTGCTCAATACTATACATATCACTTTTACTGATGGTATCTAATTATTAATCATCATAAATAGAGATAATAATGAGCGCAACTTGAAAAACAACAGAGATTCACCATGAACAACAAAGAACGAATTTTTCACGCGGCGCTATTTGAAGTTATCGCTTTAGCCATCATCATTCCTGTTTCTTCAATGATTACGGGTAAAGAGACCAGCGAGCTTGCTATTGTCGGTGTCGGTTTAAGCTTGTTTACGGTTGTCTGGAACTACTTTTACAATATTGGCTTCGACAGAATATTTGGCGAAGACAGAACGGGCCGCTCACTTACGTTGCGAATTGCGCATACTGCGGGATTTGAAGGTGGGATGATCTTTATTACTGTGCCAACGGTGGCTTGGTTCTTAGGCATCAGCATATTCAATGCTTTATTGCTAGAAGCGGGGTTCTTAGTGTTCTTTTTCTTCTACGCAACTGGGTTTAACTGGCTTTACGACCGATACCAACCCTACAAGCTAATGGCGATAAAAAGCTAGATTAATACCCTGTGGATCCTATGCTTTAAGTGAGGTAACTCACATTTAGCTATCTAGGAGGGATCTATGAAGTGGTGGCTGGTTTTGTGTTTGCTGTGCGGTACGGTGCAAGCGAATCAGCAAGTGTACATGACATCGCTCGAATGGCCGCCTTATTCGGGGGCCAAACTGGCCGAAAATGGCCTCTCGGTTGCGATTGCCCGTGAGGCGTTTGCCGTCATGGGTTATGATTTGGTGGTGGAGTTTAAACCTTGGGTGAGAAGTGTCGCGACCGCCACTAAGCAAGAGCGCTTCATTGGCTATTTTCCTGAATACTACTTTGACAGTGAAGAATTTGTTTTTTCACAGCCTATTGGTAGTGGGCCATTAGGTCTAGTTCAAAACACCCGATCGCCAATTTATTGGTCGCAGTTGAGCGACCTAAAAGGGCTTCGCATTGGCGTGGTGCAGGGCTATGTTAATACCAAAGAATTTGATCAGCTAGTAGAGCGAGGGTTTTTAGCCGTAGAAGCCTCGGTTAGCGACAGCCGCAATATCCATAAAGTCGCGAAAAGTCGATTAGATGTGGCGGTCATTGATACCAACGTATTGGATTATTTGATCAGTGTGGATCCGCGCAGAGAGGTGCTTATACAGCGGTTAGAGATGAATCAAAAACTTCTCGCGGTGAAGCAGATTTACTTAGCGTTTAAAAATACCCCAGAGGGACAGTCGTGGCGGGATATTTTTAACAAGGGGCTAAAGCAAGTGGACATCAATGTTGTGAAAGCTCGGCTAGAGAAATCAATGACATTTGACACTGTCGCGCAGCCAGCCCCTCAAAAACGATCAGATTAGCTGCTTAGCACGCGCAGGATTCGATCTGCGTGTTCTGCGACTTCGATACCTTCATCGGTCAGGTAACCGCCATCCGGAAGCGTACAGAGTCCTTTTTCATAAAGACGTTTAACTGCAGACTGCATCTCCTCAGAAGCATCGTGGTGTACCTTGATACCCGTAGCTGCACTGCTTAGGTCAAACTGCAGTAGAAGATTAAGTTCAGCTGTATGTTCTTGGTTGTACTTCATAATAAATTCCTTCACGAAACAATACCTTCACCTTAGTTCCACGCTGAAAGCGCGGCAATTTAATTTACAAAGAAGTGTTACCTGAGGCATAAAAACTCATGCTAATTGCTCGCGACTGGCGAATGCGTAAACAATCTTGCTTTGAGTGAGAGCACCGCTGCCCCGGCTTAGTAATGAGGCAGTGCCAACTATGCAATCTAATAATGCGAAAACTGCATAAAAACGAATATCCATATGAGAATTTAAACTAAAGCATGAATCTGGACATTTTTATATATTAAAGCAATCTCTATCTATCTGATTATTAATGATTAGTTCATCACTGTGAACAGAGTGGTTTAGGTGTTTTTAGGTATGCAACGAATGCAATTACATTCATTTTCCGTGACATTAAAAACTATTTGAATAACAGGTGGATTTAAGGCTTGAAATTGATCACAAATCGAGTAATTATCCGCGGCCACAAATCCACATGTTTCTAAATGTTAATCAGATGAACCTCAACCAGTTTGATTCTTTATTGCCACCTCAAGTTGCGGAGCGAGCAGCGGAAATTGGTGTCGATAAAGCGACCAAAGATCCGATGAAGTCCTTTCTGCTTGCGATTTCAGCTGGCATTCATATCGGTATCGCTTTTGTTTTCTACACCATTGTTACCACAGGGGCTGGGGATATTCCTTGGGGAATTTCGCGTTTACTGGGCGGGTTGGCATTCAGCTTAGGCCTAATACTTGTCGTCGTCACAGGTGGTGAACTCTTTACCAGTTCTGTCCTGACGCTGGTGGCGAGAGCAAGTGGCAAAATTACGTGGCGCTGCCTATTTAAAAACTGGGCTGTTGTCTACGGCGGCAACTTAGTGGGGGCTTTGCTACTGGTGGCCTGTATGTTGATGACCAAACAGTACATGTTTGATCACGGCCAAGTCGGTTTAAATGCGATGGCCATATCGCAGCACAAACTTCATCACACATTTTTGTCAGCGGTTGCCTTAGGCATTATGTGTAATGTGTTGGTTTGTATCGCGGTTTGGATGACATTCAGTGGTCGCACATTAACAGACAAAATTGCGGTGATGATTTTACCTGTTGCGATGTTCGTTTCTGCGGGTTTTGAGCACTGTATTGCGAACATGTTCCAAGTACCAATGGCTATCGGTATCAAGAACTTTGCACCTGTCGAGTTTTGGCAGATGACGGGGGCGAACATTGCCGATTATGCGGATCTCAACTTGATCGACTTTATCCTCAATAACCTAGTTCCTGTGACCTTGGGCAATATCATTGGCGGCGGCCTGTTTGTGGGCATGTGGTATTGGTTGATCTATCTACGTGACTAACGCTCAAAAAGCCGAAAGGTGTACCACCTTTCGGCTTTTTAATTTTCTTCTATATCGATTCCGATAATCCGAACTCCTCCGGGGCTACGACCCCTTCAGGTTCGTCGACGAGCCAATTCCACATCTCTTCATCTTCATTTTGAATACGATCTAAGTACAGGTCCATGTTCATCGTTAATGTCCTCATTGGATTCACTTTGCCAATCTAGAAGCCTTAGATGACGAATATATTACGCCTATAGAAATAAATCATATGTGCATGATTGCAAGAGAAATTATTTTTACAGTCGGGTAGGTAAAGAGCGTCCGCTATGTATCACCACGGTTATCCACAGAATCTGTGGATAAGATCATTTGGCCCAGCAATGACGAGGATCTTATTTGTCCAGTAGAGTTTTGACCAAAATGCGACCGTGCGGATGAATTGTTGTTCTAATTGCGAAACTGAGACAGATAGAGGTCGATACAGACATCATGACAAAGATCGCAATCATGATCAGCACTTGGTATTTGATGGCAATGATCGGGCTTGCCCCGCCGAGAATTTGTCCCGTCATCATACCAGGTAAGGTGACCAAGCCACTGGTTGCCATTGAAGCAAGAGTAGGAGCCAAAGATTTCCTAATTGCGTCTGTTACAAAAGGGCGAGTCGCAAAAACTCGAGAGGCACCAAGCGCAATGGCCGCCTCATACTGGTCTTTCCTTTCTTCAAGTGCTGTATAGAGATTTTGCAGCGCGACAATGTTTCCTCCGAGGGAATTACCAAGCAACATGCCCGCTAATGGAATGAGGTACTGCGCACTATAAAGTGGAGTGGGTTTGACTATTGCGAGGCTGATCAACGAAAGGGTAGGAGTAAGACCGATCAGTAAGCCCGACATAACAGGAAGAAAGAGCGGTTTTTTGGGTAGTTTAGCCTTTTCAAGAATGGAGCTTGCTCCAACTACAACCATAGCCAATAGCCAGACGAGGTTAATGAGCAGACTGTCTAATTCAAATAGGTACTCAAGGTAAATACCCACTAAGACCAATTGAACAGTCATCCTAGTTACGCTGACAAGGCTATCCTTTGCTATACCTAATTGGTAGTAGTAGTTGATCAGTAGTGGAATAGACAAGGTCGAGAAAAACAGCCCAAGCATAGGCCAAGGAATATCGACAACAGTACTCATTGATGTGCAGCTCCATTATTCACTTGGCTAGTGTAGCTTTGTTTCCACATTTCAGCTACTTGACCTTTGATTTACTGGATCTGCTTGAACTCAAATACAGTATGAAGGGTTGTATATTTTTTAACAATTGGCATCGAAAATGAGTAACAAAGTAGGGGCTAAATGGTGAAAAAAGCGTGTTACATCAATGATCGATATGACGATAAATAACGAAAATGTTGCCAAGTTGTTTTTAATTTAACACTCCGTTTACTGTTAACATTTTTTCATAATTGGGCGCATTTTGATACAAGGAAATTTAATTAAACACATCTCTGGATGAGCTCAAAAAAGTATTGAATAACAGGCTGTGCAAGCTTTGATTTGATTGAACCCTACTAAGAGTATGGTCTAACATTTTGAGTTAGAGATTGTAAAAAAAATTAGCTTGGTAACAAAAGCTACTGGATAACACTAGATACAAAATAGGCAAATGTATGAGTGATGTTAATAAAATTGAGAGTGGTGAAAAACGCTCGCTGGAGTGGAAGTCTTTCCTCTTCATCGCAGTTGTTCTCTTCCCAATTCTGAGTGTGGCGTTCGTAGGTGGCTACGGATTTATTGTTTGGATGCTTCAAGTGTTCTTCTTTGGGCCTCCAGGTGCACACGGCATGTAAGCCGCTGAGCTCAATTCCACATTTTTGAAAAGATTTTAAGAGAGCAAACTATGAAATCATTGATCATCAAGCTGTGGCGTACGATGACTCGCCCAGCAGTCCATATCAGCCTCGGTGTGCTGACGATGGGCGGCTTTATTGCTGGTGTTATCTTCTGGGGCGGCTTCAACACTGCTTTAGAGGCAACTAACACTGAAGAATTCTGTATTAGCTGTCACACCATGCGTGACAACGTATACGTTGAGCTACAAGAAACCGTTCACTGGAAAAACCACTCTGGTGTTCGTGCGACTTGCCCTGACTGTCACGTTCCCCATAACTGGACAGACAAAATTGCCCGTAAGATGCAGGCATCTAAAGAGGTATTTGCTCAGGTGTTTGGCAATTACGATGAACCAGGTGTATTTGAAGAGCGCCGTATTGAACTTGCTAAACACGAATGGGATCGTTTCTCGGCAAACAAATCCCTAGAGTGTAAAAACTGTCATAACTACGAATCTATGGACTTCGAGCAAATGTCTCCAACCGCTCGTATCCAGATGAAACAAGCGGCTGAGAAAGATCAAAGCTGTGTTGATTGTCACAAGGGTATCGCGCACAAGCTACCTGCTGGTATGGACAGCATTGGTGGTATCGTTGGCGAGCTAGAGCAGCTTACTTCGAATACCGATTACTCTGAAGGTAAAGCGCTAGTGAGCGTACGTCACCTTCCTGTGTACTTCGACGACGCGGCGAGTCAAGAAGCGGGCCTACTAAACCCTGCATCGACGGTGACAGTCCTAGAAAACAAGGGCGACATGATGAAAGTTGAGATCGACGGCTGGCGTAAAGCGAAAGGCTTCGGTCGTGTAATCCAAGAAGACTTTGGTATGAATATCGCGGTTGGTTCCCTTCTTAAGGAAGCGGCACTTAGCGATGATATCGTGACCAAAGGCGAGAAGAAAGTGGATGAGTTGACGGGTCTTCCTTGGGAGAAAGTTTCAGCCACGGTATGGATGAAGAAAGAAGCAATGCTTAACGACGTGACTCCTATCTGGGAGAAAGCGAGCGAAGCGTACAAGACAAACTGTTCAGTATGTCACACACAACCTGCAGAAGCGCACTTTGATGCGAACACATGGCCAGGTATGTTCAACGGTATGCTTGCGTTCGTTAACTTCGATACAGACAGCGAAGCTCTAGTATTGAAGTACCTACAGAAGCACTCTTCAGATTTTGCTGAAGGTCACCACTAATAAGCGTCGGATGGAGTAATTGAAATGGCTATTACACGAAGAAGTTTTCTTAAAGGTGTAGCAACGACTAGTGCAGCGTCAGTAATCGGTCCAAGCTTATTGGCATCTGCTTCTGCAAACGCTGCAGAATCTACAGGAACTTGGAAAGTTTCAGGTTCACACTGGGGCGCATTCCGCGCCCATATCTACGCGGGCAAAGTCCAAGAGATCAAACCGCTAGAATCAGACACAAACCCAACAGACATGATCAACGGCATCAAGGGTATTATTTACAGCCCGTCACGTGTTCGTTATCCAATGGTTCGTCTAGATTGGCTTAAGAAGCATAAATACAGTGCAGAAACGCGCGGTGATAACCGTTTCATCCGTGTTACTTGGGATGAAGCATTAGACTTGTTCTACCGTGAACTTGAACGTGTGCAAAAAGACTACGGTCCTTGGGCTCTACACGCAGGTCAAACAGGCTGGCGTCAAACGGGTCAGTTCCACAGCTGTACCAGTCACATGCAGCGTGCAGTGAACATGCACGGTAACTTCATCACGAAAGTAGGTGACTACTCAACGGGTGCAGGTCAGACGATTCTTCCTTACGTTCTTGGTTCAACTGAGGTTTACGCGCAAGGTACGTCTTGGTCTGAAATCTTAGAGAACTCGGACAACATCGTCCTATGGGCGAATGATCCAGTGAAGAACCTACAAGTAGGTTGGAACTGTGAGACTCACCAGTCGTTCCCTTACCTAGAGCAGCTTAAAGAGAAAGTAGCGAAAGGCGAGATCAACGTTCTGTCTGTCGACCCAGTTAAGAACAAGACTCAACGTTTCCTACAGAATGATCACCTGTACATCAACCCGATGACAGACGTAGCCTTTATGCTGTCGGTTGCGCATGTTCTTTATAATGAAGATCTGTACGACAAAGAGTTCATTAAGACTTACTGTCTAGGCTTCGAAGACTTCATTAAGTACGTTCAAGGTGAAACGAAAGATAAAGTTGTTAAGACACCTGAATGGGCTGAAGAGATTTGTGGCGTTAAAGCTGACAAGATCCGTGAATTTGCGCGCATGCTTGTTAATGGCCGTACACAGATCCTGATGGGTTGGTGTATTCAGCGTCAAGAACACGGTGAACAGCCATACTGGGCAGCAGCAGTGGTTGCAGCAATGGTTGGTCAAATTGGTCTGCCTGGTGGCGGTATCTCTTACGGTCACCACTACTCAGGTATCGGTGTTCCATCAACAGGCTTTGCCGCTCCTGGTGGTTTCCCTCGTAACCTTGATACAGGTTCTAAGCCTAAGTGGGACAACAACGACTTCAACGGTTACAGCCGTACTATTCCTGTCGCGCGCTGGATTGACTGTCTGCTAGAGCCGGGTAAAGAGATTCGTTACAACGGTACTAAAGTGAAACTACCGGGTTACAAGATGATGGTGATTTCGGGTAACAACCCTTGGCACCACCACCAAGATCGTAACCGCATGAAGAAAGCCTTCAAGCAGCTTCAAACCGTGGTGACGGTTGAGTTTGCTTGGACAGCAACATGTCGTTTCTCTGACATCGTACTACCAGCATGTACTCAGTTCGAGCGTAATGACATCGACGTATACGGTTCTTACTCAGGTAAAGGTCTGATCGCGATGCATCGCCTAGTGGATCCATTGTTCCAGTCTAAGACGGACTTTGAGATCTTCACTGAGCTAACTCGCCGCTTCGGTCGCCATAATGAGTACACACGTGGCATGGATGAAATGCAGTGGGTTCGTTCTCTGTATGATGATTGTCGCGCAGCGAACAAAGCGAAGTTTGATATGCCAGAGTTTGATGAGTTCTGGGAGAAGAGCGTATTAGATTTCGGTGAAGGTTCACCTTGGGTTCGTCACGCTGACTTCCGTAAAGATCCAGAAATCAACGCTTTAGGTACACCATCAGGCTTTATCGAAATTACATCACGTAAGATCGGTCGCTATGGTTACGAGCACTGTCAAGAACACCCAATGTGGTTTGAAAAGACAGAGCGTTCACACGGTGGCCCTGGTTCAGACAAGTTCCCGTACTGGCTACAGTCTTGTCACCCAGACAAACGCCTACACTCACAGATGTGTGAATCTGAAGAGTTCCGTGCAACGTATGCGGTACAAGGTCGTGAGCCTGTGTACATCAACCCTCAAGATGCGAAGGCAAAAGGCATTAAAGATGGTGATTTGGTACGTGTTTACAACGACCGCGGACAGCTACTAGCGGGTGCGGTACTGACTGATAGCTACCCACGTGGTGTTATCCGTATCGAAGAAGGTGCATGGTACGGCCCTCTGAACGAAAAAGAAGGTGCGATCTGTACTTACGGCGATCCAAACACGCTAACAATGGACATCGGCTCTTCTGAGCTTGCTCAGGCTACTTCTGCGAACACATGTATCGTTGAGTTTGAGAAGTTCACCGGTAAGGTCCCACCTGTGACGTCATTTGGTGGTCCAATCGAAGTCGCTTAATCAGCCATCGATAACGAAAAACCAGCCTGCGGGCTGGTTTTTTTATGTCTATTGCTATTTTGACGCCTTGTATACATAGCATACTTGTTTCAAGCACCAATTACGGGCGCTCTAGTTCGATTTTTTCTAAGCCATATTTCTTCTTCAATTCTCCGAGCTTCACCTCGTCTATGGTACGGAAATGATAGTTGAGGCTGTAGACGATCTGTTGCGACAGTGGATGGCTTTTGCGAACAGCCGCGTGCAAGCTGTTGGTTGCGAGTTTGTTGGCGCTAAAGTGAAATCTACCGTGTGGAAGTTTGGCTTCCTTAAGAGTCCACAAAGCCACAAACTCGTCACTAACCACAACATCGGCTCGGTGAGAAAGTAACAAGCGAAAACTGGTGGTTAAGTCACTTGAGGGGACGGGCTCAATGTTTGGGTGGTCGAGCAAATCAGATGGGTAGGCATAGTTATCGATCAGTGCAACTTTCAGCCCATTCAGGCTATCGAGACCCTGGTAATCAAATTTGTCATTGCCTGCGCGTGATATAACAGCCAAATGGTTATACAGGTAAGGCTCTGTGAAATGGTATTTTCGTTCTCGCTCGGCACTTTTCCAAATCGCGACAATAATGTCGTTTTTTCCGTAATAAGTTTCTTTAAGAACTCTGGCCCACGGTTTGTGCTGATAGGCAAACTTGTAGCCAGCACGCACTAAGCCCTGGGTTACGATATCGTGCGCGATACCTTCACCAATCGGTGTGTCCATGACGTAAGGTGGCCAAATATCTTGCGCAACATTTAGTGATGTGGTGGCGTAGCATGTGACGGAAATTCCCCATATCACCATACCTTTCACCATCACCCTGTGATAAGACAAACCCATTCTCCGACAAAACCTTCCTGACAAAAGTGTAGTTTATCGCTGTGCGTCTATCTTCGATTGACTCAACCTGTCTCATAAATTGAGAAAATGGTTATGGATTGGGAATTTTTTTCTTTATATAGGGAACTTTTGCCTTTTAGGTCTTCTTGATGAAAGTTGTGATTAACTTCTCTTTTTGTAGGTTTTTTAGGTTAAAAAGTGAGCGATTTTTAGATTTGTTTATCTTTTGGTGCTTTGAATCCACTTGCACATTAGAACTATTTGGATCGTTTTATTTGTTAATTATTGGCTTGGCGAATAATTTCCTCAATCAGAGCGAGTAGGCGGTAGTTGACGCTCATAAATAAAAATTTATAGGAACAAATAAAAATGAAAAAGACAGTATTAGCAGTAGCTCTTTCTCTTGTTGCTGGTTCAGCAGTTGCAGTAGAAGCACTATCAGGCGACCAATTCACTGTTTCTGGTGAGTTCGCTCTAGGTGGCTACACAGACTCAAGCCGTGAAGATCGTGAGACTTACAACGGTGGCGTTACGGGTTTCGATATCTTTGCTGATTACGAAAACGGCAACATCGTAGGTAAGTTCGGTGGTGAGTTCGACATCGAAGATGACTACGCAACAACTGATTCTACTTTCACTATCACTGACACTTGGGTTGGTTACAAAACTGAGTTCGGTGTGGCTTCTATCGGTTACGCAAACGACACAGCTCTAGATGCTGTTGACGGTGCTGCTGACCAAACTATCGAATTCCTATGGTCTCCTTCTGACGCATCTGACGCTCGTCAAGTTGTTAAGTTCGAAGGTGACAAAGAAGGCTTCAAATACGGTGTTTCTTACTTCGGTGACCGTAACTACGAAGCAAATGCTGCACAATCAGGTTGGAACGGCTACGTAGGTTTCGAAAACGACCTATTTGCTGTGAACGCAGGTTACGAAGACAACGACGAAGACATGGGTAACACTGATAAACTATACCTAGTAAACGGTGTTGTTAAAGCGGGCGCATTCGGTATCGGTGCGACATTCGCTGAAGAAGAATTTGCGAACGGTGACAAAGCTAAGCTATTCAACTCTTCTATCGGTTACTCAATGGAAGCACTATACGTAGCTGCTGGTTACGTAAAAGTTGAAGAGACTCGTGAAGCGGTTAACCTAGGTGGTTCTTACGCATTCACAGACAACTTCTCTGCTCTAGTTGACGTTGCTTACCACATCTCTGACGAAGGTTACAACAAAGTAACTAAAGAAGGTATGGATAAGGGTGAAGTAGAATCATTCCTTAAGCTAGCGTACACATTCTAATAGAGTTTCAGGCTCTTGACGTTACGGCCTGCAATGCGGGCCGTTTTTCATAAAGCAGGACGCTTTAGCGCAATAATCCACTGCCTTTTTGCCCTTCCGGAGTGAAGGGCTTTTTCTTATCTTACTTTCCTACCACAATATGGCTGCTTAGCTGGCTACTTTGGGCCAGCAATCGCGATGGGTGTACTGGGGTCCTAACGTGATGTATTAAATTCTGAAACGTGATTAAGGTATTGTTGAGCAAATAGACAATATAACTGCCTAATGGTGTAATGTGCCTGATCTTGTTTTATAGAGCACGAAAATGGCCAAGCATCTGGAACTGGCGAATGGACGACAGGTCTTCATTCCCAATCATAATCTTCATGTCTCACTCGTTGATAACCAGTTGAGCTTTTCTTATCAAGGGCTATCGAATGATCCTTTTGATGAGCGTTATGTCCTTTGCCGCACAGAGTTCAATTTTGAAAGAAGCGCCACCATATTGGGGGATGGCTTTCAAATGCTCGCCCAAACGACAGGTACGATAGAAAATCCAATCGACATTGGCCGTTGTCCCGACGATAGCGCCAGCTACCGCATCTATTCTCAAAACGAATCTAAGCGTTACTACAACTACTTAGTCGTCGAAGACTCTTTAGGCTACAGCTTATTTGGTTTTACCTCTTGTCAGCGCTTTGCGGGTTACTTTACCGTTGAAGAGTTCGATGGGCGTTGGTTAGTCAGTGCTTACATTGATGGTGAGAACACGCTTCCTCAGCAGTGGAACACCTTGCAGCTTGAGTCCTTGGTCTGTTTACAAGGCGAGTCTTTGTCGACCTTGTATCAAGAATATGCGAGTTTGATTGCTCGTCACCATACTCCTAGAGCCAATGCGGCAACAAGCGCGCCTATTGGTTGGTGTTCTTGGTATGCCTACTATGCTCAGGTGACGGATCAACATATCGCGACTAATGTTGAAATCATGCACTCTGAGCTTAAACAACTGGAATATGTGCTTCTTGATGATGGCTACCAAGCTTTTATGGGAGACTGGCTAACCCCGTCAGATAAGTTCCCCGCCGGTGTTAAAGCAGTAATTGAGAATATTAAGGCAAAGGGCAAAAAACCTGCGATATGGCTCGCCCCTTTTATTGCTCAACCTGAGTCTGATATTTTCCGCAACCACCCTGACTGGTTTGTCACGCATCGCAATGGGCAATTGCTCAAAGCTGAGGACGTCACCTACGCCGGATGGCGCTGCACACCTTGGTATATCTTAGATACCTCTAACCCTGAAGTGCAAGATCACTTGACTCATGTGGTTAAAGTCATGCGTGAAGAGTGGGGCATTGAGCTGTTTAAGCTTGATGCCAATTATTGGGGCACGTTGAAAGGGGTGCGCAGCCAAACGGGCGTCACTGGGGTTGAAGCCTACCGCCTCGGTATGGAAGCGATAGCTAAAGGTGCGGGCGACGCGATGATCTTAGGTTGTAATGCCCCAATGTGGCCATCGCTTGGCTTGGTAGACGCAATGCGCGTATCGGATGACGTAGAGCGTAATGAACATCGTTTTGAACAAATTGCGAAAGAGACGTTTTATCGCAGTTGGCAACACAGAAAGCTTTGGCAAATCGATCCAGACTGTGCTGCGTTTGTCTCATTGCCGAATCAAACCGCAGAAAGACAAAGCTACGAGTTTCACCGCAACGTGCTGCTGGCCAGCTCTGGGCTGCTATTATCTGGGGACCCACTACCAGAATTAACTTCGTTTGCTAAACAGTCTCTCTCTAAGTTGGTGCTAAGACACAAGCACTGCCAAGATGCTGCTCGTTTTACCGCGCTAAATCTTCACCATGCGTTTTTGCCGCTCACCCAACGCAATGATTTGCATTGTTTGTTCAACTACCAACAACCCGCTAGAGAAGTGACGTTGACCTCCGAAAAGCCCGTCTATTGGTATGACTACTGGACAGGAGAGCGATTGGTGCCTGAGCCCACTCAAGTGATAGAAGTCGCGTTAGAGGCTGGCTTATCAAGTCGAGCGATAATTACCTCGATATAGTTGTGTCACTGCTTTACCATACGGCATTGAACATATTCATCTTAAACAGGCACTAATGTCAGTTATTCTTGGTATCGACCCCGGCTCTCGTATCACCGGATACGGGGTTATTCGTCAAAACGGACGCCATCTTCAGTATTTGGGGAGTGGCTGTATCCGAACATCTGAAAAAGAGCTTCCCGGACGCCTTAAGCAAATCTTCGCCGGGGTTTCGGAGATCATTACTCAATTTCAACCGGATGTATTCGCCATTGAACAAGTGTTTATGGCCCGTAACGCCGACTCAGCGCTAAAACTTGGCCAGGCTCGAGGGAGTGCCATTGTGGCGGCGGTCAATAATGATTTACCGGTTTATGAATACGCAGCGAGACTCATCAAACAAGCGGTAACGGGAACAGGTGGGGCAGACAAAGAGCAAGTGCAGCATATGGTGCAACAAATGCTGAAGCTCCCCGGTAAACCTCAAGCGGATGCGGCAGATGCGCTGGGTGTGGCGATATGTCATGCCAATACCAATAAAACACTCATTGCAATGGCCGGTAAAGCGACCAGCGCTCGTCGTGGTCGGTATCGATAACTCGATTAATATTTTACACAATTTGGTTTCGCCTTCTTCGTTATTGAGCCAATCAATACCACGCTCAGCAATGCGGGGAGAGGAAAAACATTTGGCTCAAAAATCTACCCTCACTCAATAAAGGACTGGATGTCTATCCAGTTCTTTATTATCCTGTCGCAAATTCATTTCCAAAGAGTATCTACCGTGATTGGACGTCTGCGCGGCATTCTGATTGAAAAACAACCTCCCGAACTCCTTATTGAAGTCAATGGCATCGGTTACGAAGTACAAATGCCGATGAGCTGTTTTTATGAGCTACCGAATGTAGGTGAAGAAGCCATCATTTATACTCATTTTGTCGTGCGTGAAGATGCGCAATTGCTGTATGGTTTTAATACCGTGAAAGAGCGTGCGCTGTTCCGCGAGGTCATCAAAGCAAATGGCGTTGGGCCTAAACTTGGCTTGGGTATTCTTTCTGGCATGACAGCGAGTCAGTTTGTTGCTTCGGTTGAACGCGAAGATATTTCAACCCTCGTTAAACTGCCGGGCGTTGGCAAGAAGACTGCCGAGCGCTTAGTGGTTGAAATGAAAGATCGCCTTAAAGGGTGGAGTGCGGGTGATTTGTTCACACCGTTTACCGATGCAGCGCCAGTGGACTCGGCTCCAGAAGTCGTTCAGAGCAGCGCAGAGGAAGAAGCAGTGAGCGCCTTGCTATCATTGGGTTATAAACCGACTCAAGCCTCTAAAGTGGTGTCACAAATTCTCCAGCCGGGTATGAGTAGCGAAGAGCTGATTCGTGAAGCGCTCAAATCCATGGTTTAGCACAAGGTAAAAAGTCATGATTGAAGCTGATCGACTGATTGCACCAGATAATCCGGTTTATCGCGAAGAGGACGTTATCGATCGAGCGATTCGACCAAAGAAGCTCGAAGACTATAAAGGCCAAGATCACGTGCGTGATCAGATGGAGATTTTCATCAAGGCAGCTCAATTACGAGAGGAAGCCTTGGATCACTTGTTGATCTTTGGTCCACCTGGTTTGGGTAAAACGACGCTCGCAAACATTGTTGCTAACGAGATGGGAGTGAATATTCGTACCACCTCGGGCCCAGTTTTAGAAAAAGCAGGGGATTTGGCGGCGTTGTTGACCAACTTAGAGGAAAACGATGTGCTCTTTATCGATGAGATACACCGTTTAAGCCCGATGGTCGAGGAAGTGCTCTATCCGGCGATGGAAGATTATCAGCTTGATATTATGATTGGTGAGGGGCCAGCGGCTCGCTCTATCAAAATCGATCTGCCGCCATTTACCTTAATCGGTGCAACCACGCGGGCAGGCTCATTGACTTCACCGCTACGCGATCGCTTTGGTATTACTCAGCGCCTTGAATATTACAAGATCCCGGATTTGCAAAACATTGTCCAGCGCAGTGCCGATTGCCTTGGTTTGTCGATGGAAGCCGATGGCGCGCTCGAAGTGGCGAGACGCGCTCGCGGTACGCCACGTATTGCTAACCGCTTGTTGCGCCGTGTACGTGACTATGCGGAAGTGAAGGGCAATGGCCATATCTGTGCAGATGTCGCAGACAAAGCACTTAACATGCTCGATGTTGATGCTCAAGGCTTCGACTATATGGATAGAAAGCTACTGCTTGCTATTATGGAGAAGTTTGGTGGTGGCCCTGTCGGCTTAGATAATATGGCGGCAGCTATAGGTGAAGAGAAGGACACCATTGAGGATGTTCTTGAGCCTTACTTGATTCAGCAAGGCTATTTGCAAAGAACGCCAAGAGGAAGAATCGCAACCGACCGAGCCTATCTTCATTTCGGAATTGAAAAATAAGATTTCAGGCCAGCTTTGACCAGCTGGCCTTTTTACTGTGTGTGATCAAAATCACATTTGTAAAATCTATCCTACCACTAATTAGGTAATCAAATTGAAGTAGATGTTAAGTGTTTGTTCTGCATAAATACTTAAATAGCTTTGATGATTACCACGACGTAACAAAAACTCGCTTAAATACTTGATGTGGATCAAGTTGGTGTATTTTTGAACAGAAATGCCAAGCAAAAGTTGATGCAAATCAAAGCGGATCTCTCCTATAAACCTTTTGAAACAATCTGTTTTTAGCAGTAATATTAGCGCCAGCTATATTAGCTGGTGCTTAACAATTAACTAACCGTTACGGTACATTTTTGCAACAACATGCTGCCCTTTGGTAACAATGTTAAAGTTTGTTCAACGCTTACTTATGCAAGAAACAATGTAGAGAGTGTCTTCAGCCGACACATAGGAGTAAACATGATTGATGTAGTTGATCTGTCGCGATTGCAGTTTGCAATGACAGCGATGTATCACTTCCTCTTCGTACCATTGACTCTAGGTATGGCCTTCCTTTTAGCCATCATGGAATCTCTGTACGTAATGACGGATAAGCAAATCTACAAGGACATGACAAAGTTCTGGGGTAAGCTTTTCGGTATTAACTTCGCCCTTGGTGTAGCCACTGGCTTAACCATGGAATTCCAGTTTGGTACTAACTGGTCGTACTATTCTCATTACGTAGGTGATATTTTCGGCGCGCCACTCGCGATCGAAGCCCTTGTAGCCTTCTTCTTAGAGTCAACCTTCGTTGGTCTATTCTTCTTTGGCTGGGATCGCTTATCTAAACGTCAGCACTTAGTAGTCACTTGGCTTGTTGCTCTAGGTTCAAACTTCTCAGCACTTTGGATCTTGGTCGCAAATGGCTGGATGCAAAACCCAGTAGGTGCCGAATTTAACTTCGAAACCATGCGTATGGAAATGGTGAGCTTTGCAGAGGTTGTCCTTAACCCAGTTGCTCAGGTTAAGTTCGTTCACACAGTAGCATCAGGCTACACGACTGGCGCAATGTTCATTCTAGGCATCAGTTCTTACTACCTGCTAAAAGGTCGTGACATCGCATTCGCTCGTCGTTCATTTGCTATTGCTGCGTCATTTGGTATGGCAGCTATCCTTTCTGTAATCGTACTGGGCGATGAGTCTGGTTACGAGCTAGGTGAAGTACAGAAAGTGAAACTAGCGGCTGTTGAAGCTGAATGGCACACAGAGCCAGCGCCTGCAGCATTCACTCTGTTTGGTTTACCAAATCAAGACACAATGCACACCGATTACGCAATTAAAATCCCTTACGTAATGGGTATTATTGCGACGCGTTCTTTCGATGAGCAGGTAACGGGTTTGCGTGATCTTCGAGAAGAGCACGTTGATCGTATCCGCACAGGTATGTACGCGTACGAATTGCTAGAGAAGCTTCGTGCTGGTGACAAATCTGCAGAAAACATGGCAGCCTTCGATGAAGTGAAAGGTGACCTCGGTTATGGCTTACTACTGAAGCGCTACACAGACAAAGTGGTAGACGCGACAGAAGACCAAATTCAAGCTGCTGCGGATGACTCTATTCCAACGGTTTGGCCACTATTCTGGTCGTTCCGTATCATGGTTGCGTGTGGCTTCATCATGCTATTTGTATTCGGCGCGGCGTTTGTTCAAACATGTCGTCAGAAGATCGAGCAGAAACCGTGGATCCTTAAAGCGGCGCTATTTAGTATTCCGCTACCGTGGATCGCTATCGAAGCCGGTTGGTTTGTCGCTGAATACGGTCGTCAACCATGGGCTGTAGGTGAAATTCTACCAACTCACGTTGCTGCGTCTGCACTGACAGTAGCAGAGCTTTGGACTTCGCTATTCGCAATCCTAGCGCTATACACAGTGTTCCTAATTGCAGAAGTATACCTAATGGTGAAATTTGCTCGTAAAGGTCCTAGCAGCCTGAAAACAGGTCGCTACCACTTTGAGCAAAACGCTGACTCTGTAGAAGACAAAGTTAGTCGCCAAGTAGAAGCGTAAGGCAAGGAGAAACGAAAATGTTTGATTACGAAATCTTACGATTCATCTGGTGGGTACTGATCGGTGTTCTGATGGTTGGTTTCGCCGTAACTGATGGATTTGATTTAGGTGTCGGCGCGCTGACACCAGTTATCGGTAAAAGTGACACTGAGCGTCGTATCATGCTGAACACGATCGCACCGCACTGGGATGGTAACCAAGTTTGGTTGATCACGGCTGGTGGTGCGCTATTCGCAGCATGGCCTCTCGTGTACGCAACGTCATTCTCAGGTTTCTACCTAGCCATGTACGTGACGCTTGCTGCTCTATGGTTGCGTCCACTGGCTCTAGATTACCGCTCGAAGATTGAAAATCCTAAATGGCGTAAAGCTTGGGACTACGCACTGTGCTTCAGTGGTACTGTACCGCCAGTCATTTTTGGTGTGGCGTTTGGTAACCTGCTACAAGGCGTGCCGTTTGAGCTAAACGATCTGCTGATGTCTGAGTACAAAGGTTCTTTCTTTGCACTACTAAACCCATTTGCGCTGCTATGTGGGGTGCTAAGCCTGATGTTGTTTGTCCTTCAAGGCGCAACATGGCTACAAATGAAAACCACTGAAGATCTTCACGTCCGTGCACGTAACGTCGCACAGATTGCAGGTCTGGTTGTTGTGGCTCTGTTTGTTGCTGGTGGTTTCTGGATCCAATCGATTGAAGGCTACGTGATTACAAGCACAATCGATACTATGGCGGATTCTAACCCGCTTAACAAAGAAGTGGCTCTAGAAGCGGGCGCTTGGATGAGAAACTTTGAAACATACCCAGCAATGTGGGCAGCACCGGTCTTAGGCGTGTTCATGCCTCTACTTGCTGTATTGGCATCTCGCTTTGAGCGTGGCGGTTTTGCTTTCCTCTTCTCAAGCTTGGCTAACGCTGGTGTAATCTTGACGGCTGGTTTCGCGATGTTCCCATTCGTGATGCCTTCAAGCCTAATGCCAAACCACAGTCTAACCATGTGGGATTCAACGGCGAGTGAGTTAACTCTTGGTCTGATGACGGCAGTAGCTGCGGTAATGGTACCTGTGATTCTTGGTTACACGACTTGGACTTACTACAAAATGTTCGGTCGTCTTGATAAGAAACATATCGAAGATAACGACGTTTCAGCTTACTAAGGAGTATTAATTATGTGGTATTTCGCATGGATTCTGGGTGTGCTACTCGCTTGTGCATTCGGTATCATCAACGCTCTTTGGTTAGAGCACTCTGAAATGATGGATAAAGACAGTGAGTAATCTCGCTGAGCAGGTAGCTAAGCTACATGCGCCTTTAGATAAGACTCTGTTTAGGGTCTTATCTCTCGTCCTAGGTTTTTACCATGTCGCAATGGTGATGTGGGACCCAGAGCTTTACTCTGAGTCTATTGGCGGGTTTAACGCTGTCATCTCACCTATGCTGATCTGGGCAATATGCTCAAGTATGATTTTTGGGTTGAGTTTCAAGCCGCGTAACTGGTATTGGCAGGTATTGTTTAGCCCATACTTTTCGCTGTCGATTCTTATCTATCTGACCGTGCTTAGGTTGATATAACCCAATTGGTTAAGATCTAAACGATTCTTTATCGAAATAGCGCCGACATAATCTGTCGGCGCTATTTTTTTGTTTCAATCCTTGAAAAGCATCATTATCCCTTGCAAATACTATGACGAGTTGCGTTATAGTAAAGCCCTTCAAAGAGTTAAAAGAGGTTCGTTGTGCAACAAGAACAAGTGATTTTCGACTGGCCAGTTACCGTCTATTACGAAGATACCGATGCAGGTGGAGTGGTTTACCATTCAAACTACTTAAAGTTCTTTGAACGCGCACGAACTGAGCTATTACGCACAGTTGGCGTTTCTCAGCACACTCTTTTGGAACAAAACATTGGTTTTGTAGTCCGACACATGGATATAGATTTTCTGCAAGGCGCTCGTCTTGACGACCAATTAACCGTTAAGACATACATCGCTGAACTAAAAAGAGCATCGCTGTCTTTCTGTCAGGAGATCGTCAATCCTGCTGGCAAAACATTGTGTAAGGCAATGGTTAAGGTAGCATGTATCGATAATGAGAAAATGAGGCCGAAAGCGATTCCTCAATCAATAGTTATGGAGTTTACTCGTAGTGACCGCTGAAATTTCAATGCTTGACCTGTTTTTACAAGCAAGTCTGTTAGTAAAAATGGTGATGTTAACCTTGTTAGGTATGTCTATTGCCTCCTGGGCAATGATCATTAAACGCAGCAAGGTATTGTCGCAAGCTGCAAAAGACGCGGAAGCGTTCGAAGATAAATTCTGGTCAGGTACGGATTTGGCTGTACTTTACCAAAAAGCTCAAAAGCGAAAAGACGAGCTCGCGGGTACCGAAGAGATTTTCTACTCAGGTTTTACCGAGTTTGCACGTCTACGTAAATCTAACAGTGATTCCCCAGATTTCATTATGGAAGGTACGGGCCGTTCAATGCGCGTTGCGGTTGCACGTGAAGTTGATGAGCTAGAAACCAACCTGCCTTTCTTAGCGACGGTAGGCTCAATTAGCCCTTACATCGGCCTTTTTGGTACCGTTTGGGGCATTATGCATGCCTTTATCGCATTGGGTGAAGTTAAACAGGCAACACTGGCGATGGTTGCTCCAGGTATCGCGGAAGCACTTGTCGCGACGGCAATGGGTCTATTTGCTGCGATTCCAGCAGTAATGGCTTACAACCGCCTGAGCAACAAAGTGGGCAAACTTGAGCACAACTACGCTACCTTCTCTGAAGAATTCCACAGTATCCTGCATCGTCAAGCGATGGCTGGACGCGACAGCTCGCACAAGGAATAGAAGTCATGGCGGGCTATCAACGCAAAAAGAGAAAAATGACCGCAGAGATTAACGTCGTTCCTTATATCGACGTTATGCTAGTGTTGTTGATCATCTTTATGGTGACGTCTCCCTTTGTCACCCAAGGGGTAGATGTTGAACTCCCGAAAACGGCAACGGCCAAACCTGCCTCTGAGCTGGCTGGCGATAGCGACGCTAGCTTTATCATTGTCGAAATCGATCGCGATGGAAACTTAGGTTTAAGTGTGAATGATGAAGAAGTGATGCGCGGTCTATCTTTGCAAGACATTATCGTGCGCGTAAAAGCTGAATTATCGTTAAAGCCTGAATCTCCAGTTGCAGTGGGTGGCGACGCAGCAACACCTTATGCTGAGGTAGTGCTAGTTTTAGACGAATTGAGTCAAGCGGGCATTCCCAAAGTGGGCTTGCTGACAGACATTAAGGAATAAGTGTTCTTAGTGTATGAAAGAAATTAAGCCTAAAAAGAGAAGTGATTACACCAAGCCGATAGCAATATCGGCTTCCTTGCATGTGCTTTTGATTGTTGCGCTTATTTGGGGGGCAGATTTTACAATGTCTGACCCTAAACCTGCGGGACAAACTGTACAAGCCGTGGTTATTGATCCCGCGGCTGTTCGTGCTCAAGCGCAGCAGATCCGCAATCAACGCCAAGAAGCGGCGAAGAAAGAGCAAGACCGATTGGATAAGTTGCGTCGCGAAAGTGAGCAATTAGAGAAGAGTCGTAAAGCGGAAGAAGAACGTATTCGCAAACTGAAAGAGCAGCAAGCCAAGGAAGCTAAAGCTGCGCGTGAAGCCGAAAAACGCCGCATTGCCAAAGAGAAAGAGCGTAAAGCGGAAGAGCAACGTGCCCAGCAAGAAAAACAGCGTGCCGCCAAATTAGAAGCAGAACGTAAAGCCAAAGAGCAGGCCGTGAAGAAAGCGGAGCAGGAGCGCTTAGCGAAAGAAGCTGCGATAGCCAAGGCGGAGCAAGAACGCGTAGCACGAGAGAAAGCGGCCAAAGAAGCGGAAGAAAAAGCGCGTAAACAGCGTGAAGCCGCTGAAAAGGCAGAAAAAGAGCGCATCGCTAAAGAGAAAGCGGCTGCCGAGGCTGCTGAAAAGGCTCGTAAAGAGAAAGAGCGTTTAGAAAAGCTAGAGCGTGAACGTAAAGAGCAAGAAGCGGCACTCAATGACATCTTTGCTGGTTTAGAAACCGAATCTGAGCAAAACAGCTCTGCCCGGAGTCAGTTTTTAAATAGCGAAGCTGATCGTTATGGCGCTATTTATGTTCAACTGATTCAACAAAACTTGCTTATCGAGGACAGCTTTCGGGGAAAGTCATGTCGAGTTAACTTGCGCTTAATTCCAACGGGCGCAGGGGCAATCGTGGGTAATCTTAGTATTTTAGATGGTGACAGTCGCTTATGTGCAGCAGCCAAACGCGCTGTTGCTCAAGTAGGTACTTTCCCTTTACCTAAAGATCAAGATTTGGTCAGCAAGTTAAAAGATATCAATTTAACCGTAGTACCTCAGAAATAAGGAAAAGCTGTGTTAAAGCGACTAATAATTGGATTTATACTCACTATGATGAGCGCGTTTCAGGTTGCCAATGCGGCACTGGAACTGGTGATTACTGATGGTATCGACTCAGCTCGTCCTATTGCTATCGTCCCGTTTAAATGGGAAGGAACCAGTAAGCTGCCACAAGACGTCTCGGCAATCATTGCATCAGACTTGCAGCGCAGTGGTAAGTTTAGCCCGGTTCCAACCAGCAAAATGCCACAAACGCCTTACAATGAAACGGAAGTAAACTTCGATGCCTGGACTGGGCTTGGGGTTGATGCGCTACTCACTGGTACCATTACGCAAAATGCAGAAGGTAACTATGTCATTAACTATCAATTGGTTGATGTGATACGTGGTCAGTTAACACAAGGGCAAAGCAAGGCACTCAGTACTGATGGTCAGCTAGTGCTTTCTAAGGACCATGTGCTGTTCAACAAGCGTGCAACGGTTCCTGGCGAACGTCTACGTGAATACGCTCACCGTATTTCCGATCTTGTCTATCAAGAGCTCACAGGCGAGCGTGGTGCTTTCTTAACACGTATCGCTTATGTTGTCGTGAATGACAAAGACAAGAAGTATCCATATCAACTTCGTGTCTCAGACTACGATGGCTACAATGAGCGTTTGGTCTTACGCTCGAAACAGCCGCTAATGTCTCCTGCGTGGTCTCCAGACGGTCAGAAACTTGCCTATGTTAGTTTCCAAAACGGCCAAGCTGAAATCTTCATCATGAACATCTACACCGGTGAGCAAGAAAAGGTAACGTCATACCCACGTCACAATGGTGCGCCAAGATTTTCTCCTGATGGCAATACGTTAGCGCTAGTGTTATCAAAAACTGGTAGCCTTCAGGTGTACACTTTGGACCTAAAAACGCGAAAATTGACCCAAATTACACGTGGCCGTTCAAATAATACCGAACCGTATTGGCATCCGGATGGTAAATCCCTTATCTTTACGTCGGATCGCGGTGGACGCCCTCAAATCTATCAAGTGCAATTAGCAAATGGCGAGACGAAGCGACTCACTTGGCAAGGCAGTCAGAACTTGGGTGGTCAAATTACCCCTGATGGCCGATTCCTAGTGATGGTTAACCGTAGTAATTCAGGTTTTAACCTCGCAAAGCAGGATCTTGAAACAGGTGCTGTACAGATTTTAACGAAGACTCTGCTTGATGAGTCTCCGAGCATTGCGCCAAACGGCGGGATGGTTATTTATAGCTCTATCTATAACAAGACAAACGTATTGTCGATGGTTTCAATAGATGGACGCTTTAAAGCTCGATTACCGGCAACAAATGGACGAGTTCGTGCGCCTGCATGGTCACCGTTTTTGTAGCAAGTAAGTATCAATAAGTAAGGAAAATATAACAATGCGACTAAACAAAGTTCTTAAAGGGCTACTCATTGCGCTACCAGTTCTAGCCATCACTGCTTGTAGTTCAAGCGATGACGCAGCGAACGCTTCTGGTTCTACAGAAACGAACCAATCTCAAACAGCGGAGGGCACAGTAGTATCACCAATCGATCAAAATGGTCTACTTACTGAGCAAGAGCTAAAAGAGCAAGCGCTACGCGAAACTCAGACTATTTACTTTGCGTTCGATAACGCAACTATCGCAGGCGATTACGAAGAAATGCTAGCAGCACACGCAGCATACCTAAGCAAAAACCCAGCGTTGAAAGTAACAATTGAAGGCCACGCAGATGAGCGCGGTACTCCTGAGTACAACATCGCACTAGGCGAGCGTCGTGCTACAGCTGTTGCAAAATACCTTCAAGCACTAGGTGTTCAAGCGGACCAAATTTCAATCGTTAGCTACGGTGAAGAGAAACCTCTTCTACTGGGTCAAGATGAAGATGTGTACGCTAAGAACCGTCGTGCTGTTCTAGTATACTAATTAAGGGATATCCTTATGTTCAGTAACCTAAAGCGCGTAGTTACGCTTACGTTACTGGCAAGTGCAGCGAGCTCCGTGCTCGCTGCACCAGCTCCAGTATCTGATCTTGGGGGCAGTAACTCTGCTTCAACTTCTTCTTCAGTTCGTTCAAACGAAACGGATGTACAGCGCCTTGAGCGTCTGTTAGAAAACCGCAACCGTGTCCAACTGCAAATGCAGCAGCAGCTAGATGAAATGGCGCTGGAAATCAGTGATTTGCGCGGCCAGTTGGAAAAAAACAACTATGACATGCAGCAAATGCTTCATCGTCAACGTGAGTTGTTCATCGAATTAGATAAGGTTCGTGGTCAAGCGACTGCAGCGCCCGTTGCTGCTAGCACTACCGACGGCGACACCAAACCATCAGCGGGTGGTACCTTCAGTTCAAATGCAGACGAACAAACAGCCTACCAAAATGCTGTGGACCTGATTCTGAAAAAACGCGATTACACCGGTGCGATTGCGGCGTTCCAGCAGTTCCAAAAGGATTATCCGGATTCCTCATTCACGCCTAACTCTCATTACTGGTTAGGGCAGCTTTATTTTGCTAAGAAGCAAGACAAAGAGGCGGTGAAAAGCTTCGCGGCTGTGGTGTCTTACAAGAAATCCAACAAGCGTGCTGACGCGTTGGTCAAGCTAGGTGATATTGCCGGCAGAAACAACAACGCCGCTCAAGCAAATAAGTACTACCAACAAGTTTTGGATGAATATCCAAGCAGTGCTTCCGCTAAACTTGCGCAAGAGCGCATTAAAAAGTAACGATTAAAAGGAGTGATGCGTCACTCCTTTTTTGTCTCTCACATTCAGTCATTGCCTTACCTCTAGACTCAAGTTCATTATCAAACCCGCTATTATTCCCGTCTGCACTGGCATCTTGGAATCAGTTGAGGTTACAATACTCGGATTACTGGAAGTTGCGTAGAGCAAGAGCAATGAGCCACATTTTAGACAAAATCGATACTGTATACCCATTTCCTCCAAAACCAGTCCCTCTATCAGACGATGAAAAGCAAGCGTATATCGCGAAAATTAAAAAGCTGCTGAAAGAGAAAGACGCGGTTTTAATCGCCCACTATTACACGGATCCTGAAATCCAAGCCCTAGCTGAAGAGACGGGTGGTTTTGTTGGTGACTCGTTAGAGATGGCGAAGTTTGGTAACCGTCACCCTGCAAGCACGCTGATCATTGGTGGTGTTCGCTTTATGGGCGAATCTGCAAAGATCCTGACACCAGAAAAACGCATTTTGATGCCAACATTGGAAGCGGAGTGTTCGCTTGATTTAGGATGTCCTGCGGATAAGTTTACTGAGTTCTGTGATGCACACCCTGATCACACCGTTGTGGTGTATGCCAATACTTCAGCAGCGGTAAAAGCGCGCGCCGATTGGGTTGTAACCTCTAGTATTGCGCTTGAGATCGTAGAACACCTTGACGCTGAAGATAAGCCAATTATTTGGGGGCCAGATCGTCACCTTGGCTCTTACATCTCGAACAAAACCGGTGCAGACATGCTGCTTTGGCAAGGCGAATGTATCGTTCATGATGAGTTTTCGGCCGACGCACTGCGTAAGATGAGATCGGTTTACCCAGAAGCGGCTATTCTTGTCCATCCCGAATCGCCTGCAAGCGTGGTTGAGTTAGCAGACGCGGTGGGTTCTACGAGTCAGCTTATCAAGGCGGCAAAAGAGCTTCCACATAAGCAGATGATCGTCGCGACGGACAAAGGCATCTTCTTTAAAATGCAGCAGCTAGTGCCTGAGAAAGAGCTGATTGAAGCGCCAACAGCAGGTGCGGGTGCAACCTGTCGTAGCTGCGCTCATTGTCCGTGGATGGCAATGAATGGTCTTAAAGCCATTGAAGCAGCCTTGCGTGATGGTGGTAAAGAGCACGAAATCTTTGTTGATGAAGAACTTCGTGTTAAATCATTGATTCCATTAAACCGAATGCTAGATTTCGCTGAGCAACTCAACATGCAAGTGAAAGGAAATGCGTAAAATCGGTGATTGCTATCACATTTCGAAAACCAGCTAATTTAGCTGGTTTTTTTATATGTCGTTTTTACTTTATATTCAGTGGCTTTATATGCATAGGGTGTAATTATGGCCGTATGGTTGTTTGTAAAAAAATGGTTTAAGTCGCATGTATTTAGACTGAGCAATAGAAACTTAATTCTATTGAGCTTGTTTTACGTTGCTGCGTCATGGCTATTGTTGGTCAGTGCCGGGGAACACGCGTTAACAGACAGCGTGTCTACCTTTGCGTATTACATGATGGTCACCGCATCGACGGTAGGTTACGGCGATTTGTCACCAAGCAGCGATTTTGGACGCTGGGTGGTTGTTTTGTTCATCATTCCTGGCGGGCTTAGCCTGTTTGCAGCGATGCTGGGTCGAGTTGCGAGTGGGGCCATTGAGTATTGGCGTGCAGGTATATTAGGTAAACGGAGAGTTCGGGTGGAAAATCATATTTTGCTGTTGGGTTGGAACGGTTCACGTACGACTCACTTAATTCGTATGCTGCAGCATGAAGAAGAAGGTAAACGACCTATAGTGCTTTGCAGTCGTTCTGACATTGAAAACCCGTTACCGGGAGAAATCAACTTCGTTAAAGTCACCAGCTATACCGATAGCCAACAAATGAAGCTGGCTAACGTAGGCGGGGCCAGTTGCATCATTGTCGATAACCTAGAAGATGATATTACCCTTTCCGCTGCCTTGTACTGTGCCAATATCAACCCCAATGCGCACTTACTTGCTTACTTTAAAGACGATGCCCTTGGCCATTTGCTAAGCCAGCATTGTCCTCAAGCCGAATGTATTCCAGCGGTCGGGGCGGAAATGCTGGCGAAATCGGCGGTCGATCCTGGCTCAAGTGCGTTGCACCAAGAGTTGCTAGCGTCGACACGAGGTATGACACAATATTCGACCGTCTATCCGCAAAGCGAAGCAGAAACGACGGTAGAAACGGTATTTGCATTCATTAAGAAACACTATCAAGCCACGTTGATCGCATTTGATGTTGGTCAGGGTATTGAGCTTAACCCAGATTTAGAGCGGGTCGTCCCTGCGGGTAGTAAGCTGTTCTACATCGCAGACGAGCGTATCGAAAAATTTAATTGGACTTCCATGCACAAGGAAAAATAATGGAAACGTTAGCTGGCCTTTTATCAGGCTTCCCAAACTTTGTTCTCTACTTTGCGTTATCAATTGTATTTGTATTAGCGTTTAAATTTATCTACATCCGTTTAACTCCATATGATGAGTGGAAGCTGATTAAAGAGCAGCAAAATACCACGGCAGCCATTGCGTTAAGTGGTGCTTTCTTAGGTTACTGCTTGGCGATTGCTGGTGCTGCGAAAAACTCAGTCAGTATCCTAGATTTTGCTGTGTGGGGGCTGGTTGCCATGTTTGCCCAGATGATTGCGTTTGGCATTGTTCGTTTTGTTCTAGTACCGAAAATTGCTGAACGTGTAGAGAACGATGAGCTGCCAGCAGGTATTGTGCTAGCGACAGTCTCTGTGTCGATTGGCGTTTTGAACGCTGCGTGCATGTCTTACTAGGAGGTCAGATGAAACGCAGTTCTAATGTTCAACGCCCCTCAATGGAGAAATCGCTCGGCAAAGCGTTCCCATTTGTTATGTTTGGCGCGTTTAGCGCGTTTATGTTCTTTTCTCAGTACGAATCAGAAACTGAGGGAGCGATTTATTTAGACGATAACGAGTGTAAGAACAATAACCCAGAGCAAGCTGAGCAATGTGAGTTAGCCTATCAAGAAGCGGTAGCAGAAGCAGAGCGCAGCGCACCGAAGTACAAAACAGAGCGTGAATGTGAGTACGATTTTCGTGAAGACGATTGTTACTACAGCTCGCGCTATTTCGCGTATCTTCCGCGTATGAGTGGCTATTACTACACAACCGATCTCGATGATTTTGATGGCTACAAAAAGCGTTATTATTCTCAGCCGATGTACCGATTTAAAAAAGGCTACTACTCTGGCTCTGGTCAATTCTTTGGTTCACACCGAGTTCGTTCAGTGACCATGACGAGTAACAGTTTACGTAAAGGTGGTGGAACTATCGGCAGCGCGATGTCGCGTGGTGGCTTCGGTAAGGCCGTTTCATCCAGTCGTGGCGGATAAGCATGTTACGCCGTGAAATAAAAGAGCGACCCGATTGGAAAGCGCTCGCACAAAGATACGGTTTTGGCTTTCATTCAATGTACGATAAGCCGTATTGGGACGAGTCTGCGTTCTATCAGTTCAATCTGCAGCAAATTGAGCAAGATCTTGAAGCACCGACGGAAGAAATCCATCAAATGTGCTTATCCATTGTCGACAAAGTTCTACGTGATGAGCAGTTGATGCGTCGTTGCGCGATCCCAGAAGCTATGTGGGATCAAGTCAGAGCTTCTTGGTTGCGTAATGAGCCGTCACTCTATTCGCGATTGGATTTTGCTTATAACGGTAGTGGCCCTGCCAAGCTGTATGAGAACAATGCCGATACGCCAACGAGTTTATTCGAAACCGCGTTTTGGCAATGGGTCTGGCTCGAAGATGTCGTTAATCGTGGTGACATGGCTCGTGGTGCAGACCAGTTCAATATCTTGCAAGACTATCTCATTGAGCGTTTCAAAGAGATCGCGACGCTGCAGCCGGGGCAGGTACTGCACTTTAGTTGCTGCAAATACACCGAAGAAGACAAAGGGACCGTTCAATATTTAGAGGATTGTGCCAAAGAGGCGGGCTTACAGACGGCATTTGTTTATGTGGAAGATATCGGCGTCAGCCGACAAGGCCACTTTGTTGACAGCAATGATCGTGAAATTCGTTGGATGTTTAAACTCTACCCTTGGGAGTTTATGTTTGAGGATCCTTATTCGGTTCATTTAGCGACGGCGAATGTGAACTGGTTAGAGCCTATGTGGAAGTCCATTCTATCCAACAAAGCCTTGCTGCCCTTATTGTGGCAAGAGTTTGAAGGCCACCCCAATTTGCTTCCCGCCTATTTTAGTGATGATGCTAAGGCGGCAACACTCAAAGACTATGTGATTAAACCTCTGTTTTCCCGCGAGGGGGCGAACATCGAGATTGTAAGAGAGGGGCGTTCAATGGTTAAGACGGATGGGCCTTACCAATCTGACTTATCGATTGTTCAGCAATACGCGCCACTGCCAAAGTTTGGTGACAACCACACCTTAGTTGGCAGTTGGTTAGTTAATGATCGCGCGGCGGGTATTTCAATTCGGGAAGACGCATCATTAGTGACCCAAGATATGGCGCGCTACATTCCTCACGTGATTTTGTAGTCTAGGTGTAAAGTGATTAGCCCCTTAGAATCAGCGCTAAGGGGCTTTTTCTTTAATGAGCGTGTACGTGTCCGTTCGCTTCAACCGCTAATTCGACTTCAACCTTGCCAGCGTGCTTAAATTGCAACGTCATCGGGAATCGGTCACCTTGCTTGTATGATTGCTTAGGATTAAAAATCATTAAGTGATAACCCCCTGGCTCAAACATTACCGTCTTCATGCTGCCAATGCGCACGCTATCAATTTTCTTCATTTTCATGACACCATCCGCCATCTCATGCGTGTGAATTTCGACATGATCGGCGATTGGTGTAGAAGCGCTGATTAGAAAATCGTCTTTACTCGCTAGGTTTTTAAACTGGAAAAAACCGGCAATGACCGTGGCATTAGGCGGCGCTTCACGGCTCCATGGGTGATCGATTTGCATGCTGTCAGCAGTGTATTCGTGGGCGAACAGCTGAGTGCTAAATAGCGTTGCCACTAGGGCGAACAGTTGAGCGTATTTTTTCATCATTTACCTTCTTATATCGTTAGATTACCAAGTTAAATTGCCTTGATAGACAAGCCAGAACGCCGTCTGATTTTGCTCATCTATCTGCTCATAATTTGCTTGTAGTCGCAGTAGCTGCATCGGAGCGAAACGCCAGTTAACCACGGCACTGTAGCGCTGAGGCGTGAGGCCTTTGGCATCTAGTGCTTGTTCAAAGTCTCGACTGGTGTTGGTGACTTGATTATCTGTGTGCAGCCAGTCGTATCTCAGTCCCAACTCTAGTTGGTCATTCTGCCATCGCAGTTGACTTGAAAGCCCTTGCTGGAAGGCCGAGAGCTCGGTGTTGATTTGCTGAGAATCGACCAGGTTTGCGTCTAGCCGTTGTCCCATCCACTCGACATCCCAGGTCAGCTGTTGCCATTTCAGCTGGCTAGACAAACTCACTAGTTGAGTGTCTCCTGTGAAAGTCATCGGACTGGTTTGGCTGGTATGCTTGTGGCTGTGTCCATCATCTTGCTGATTGCTTCTCTGCTGAGCCGTAAACTGCGCTGCACTCGCGACCAATGTCAGCTGGTACTGCGAGCGCAGTTGATACCACTGATAAAGTGCGCCAAATGCTGCTGGAGAGGCAGAGTCGGCTTGGGCAGGAAATTGATCGCCCCGGCCGAGCCATAAAGTCAGGTCTTGGCGATTGGTCGCATAGGTCACATGCACACTGTCATCTTGGTATTGACTAGCCAAGAACGCCTGTTGGGCTAGGGTAGGATCTAAAAATGACCAATCATGCTCATGGGTCGCATTATAGAGACCGATAGGGCTGAGCTGCCGACCGATACGCAGTGTCCAGTTTTGATGAAGGTAAGGTTGTAGCCACAGCTCTTCAATCTCGATAGCTTCTCCGTGGTGACTTCCAACCACTAATTTGGCCGCTAAAATCTGATCTAAGCTGGCTAACAATCCCAACTCGCCATGCATCAGTTGCAACCCTTGTTCATGGTGGGAAACGTGCGCATCAGTGATCACGCCGGGGATCGAATATGGCTCTTCCCGGCTGGTTTGGTAATAGCCGAACTGTGCAAACAGATTGGACTGGAGGTTAACCTGTTGCCAGTTAGGTTCAATCGAGTTTGCACTTGCTACGCTTGAAAAGGCGCACAAAGCGGTTGCGATGTTTATGACTTTCATTGGCTTACCTCTGCAACGAATGGGTTGGCGTAACGAGGGTTGCTAATGAATACGGGGTCGCTTAAGGCGCTGAGAAATGCCAACATGTCTTGCTTTTCTTGTGCGCTGAGCGTGAAACCCTTAACAAACTCACTCTTATTGGGATTAATGCGCCCGTCACCTTGATGGTCACCTGAGGTGATGTTTCGACCGCCATTGGCATAAAAGTCGAGCACTTCCGCTAAACTCGCGATACTTCCATCGTGCATGTATGGCGCGGTAAAGGCGACGTTTCTCAGCGTTGGTGGTCGGAATTTACCTTTATCGCTTGGGTTTTGGGTGACGCTAAACAGGCCGTTATCTTCACTTGGGTAACTGCCTTGTGAGTCTAGGTTGTATAAGCCGGTATTAAAGAAGGGCCGAGACACAAACACCGAACCGTCATGCAAGGTAGAGTCGCTGAAATTGAACCCATTATGGCAGTGAAAACACTCCATCTTTTCACTGTTGAACAGGTCTTGGCCCCGCATTGCAGAGCTGCTCATTGTCCCGCGGTCAAAAGGCGAATCTTTGGAGATCAAAGCTCGGTTAAACACGGCCAACGCTTTAATCACGTTGGGGAACGTAAAACTGTCTTGTTGATTGGGAAAGGCGTTATTGAACAACTCTTGATACAAAACGTCATCGCGAAAGCGCTGTAAAATGGTCTCTCGGTTGCTATCGTTGATGCCCATCTCAACGGGGAACTCACCAAAGAGCGGGATCACCAATTGCTGCTCAATCTCTTTGAGGATCGGATTAGCCCATGTGTAGGAAGCGTTATAGGCGATATTGGTTAGAGTTTGTGAGTTCCTATGCAGCACTTCTCCAGTCGAGCCAGTGGGCACTTTTACCCCATCAGAAAAAGCCAGCGCTTGCTGGTGGCAAGATTCGCACGACATGGTTTGATTGCCCGACAATCGAACGTCATAGAATAGATGGCGACCAAGCTGAAACTTTTCTTCCGTTGCTGGATTCTCTGCAGGCTCTTTAGGCAAAGGAAGCGTGCCCGTTCGATAGTCGAAACCGTACGCGTTCACTGAGCTCTGCGGATCTACCGTATAATTGGAATCACTGCCACAGCCCGCGACCAATGCGATCGCGAGCAATGCCAGCAAAGCAAACTTAAGGTCTGCTGGCATATTGATTACTCCACTGACACCCAAGTTTGCGCACTGCTACAATCATCAGCAACGCATTGACCTGTGACGAGATCAAGCCCTAAATTGTCGAAGATGCCCTGACAATCGGGATCGCTACTGGAAGACATGCAGCCCGGAGGAGTATTGGCGGTATTGGCGCTAATATCGCTGTTTGAGACCAGCTTTTGATAGTCAAACACTATGGTGTGATCTTTAACGTTGTAGCTATCAAACTGATAAGTCGGGCGATTAGGACGAGAGGTCGCGCAGTTTATGATTTCGTTTTCAGCGTCGAGCACTTCACATCCTGTGGTGCCTAAATGAATATTCCAACCTGAGACATCTAAACGCAGATGTTTATGGCCGTTTTGCCAGCTCCAATTCATGCCCATCACATCCAACGGGGAGACCGCATCGTCGCCATCGATACCAAAATGATTCAGCTCGGTCGGAACACCAATGGTGAAGCGAACTCCCGAGTAATCTCCTTGTGGGACGTAGCCTTTAATTTGTGTATTGATCGACTCGTTACCGTTTGCGCAGCTATCTGCGCCAGTTTCAAAGTCGAGTAGGGCGACATTTTGGTACTGCCATTTACCATCTTGTTCAAGTTGCACTGCGGTCTTATCGCCATTGTCGTTGATAAGTTGAATGTCTGACAGATATAGGCGAGCGTCTTTAAACTCAGGGTTAACATTCGTGGTGCCTGCCAGTGCATTGTCCATTTGACGACACTCAACTGGGTGTTCGCCAACACGGGCATTAAAGGTTAAGGTGACGGGTTGCAGTGAGCGCTGCTCTGCTGATGGCGAATCTGAGCCAGAGCCGCCTCCGCAGCCAGCAATGAAACCGACGAAGAGAGAAGCCGCAATCATCTGCGAGCTGTTAGATTGGTTGAACATGGACTTTCCTTCCTTGTTTCTGGCATACGTATTATCGATTGGCTAAAAGCAACGCAAGCCAGCGCCTCGAGGTCATAGCATCGCGGCGAATATTGTATTTTTGAGGGTTTTTAAGTAGGCCGATAAGGCCAATTAAGCGAGGAAAGCCAAAGGTGGAGACTGCTTGGGAGCCACCGACAGATAGAACTTACGTTGGCAAAGCAGTAAAGGTGAAGCAATGCTGCGGGTGTTGACTCGGCATAGCCACAAAGCGATAGCTGCCAAGACAATGGCCATGATGAGAGTAGAAAGTTTGCACACATCCAGCAGTGGACAGCTGAACTTCAACGGATCGTGTATCTCGTTGCTATCGAGCGTAGCGCTGTTGTTATCTTCGATCAGTTCGTTGATGTCCACCCATTTAAAGCCGTCTGCGGTACACAGTAAGACTTTCTCACCCTGTGCTTCTGCTAGCCAGTTGTTGTTGTGGACTTGTGACGGGTTAAGTGACAGCGTGGCAAGCAAATAGAGCTGGAACAGCAGAGCGGCAATGACGTAGATCGCCATTACTTTCTGTTTTATCTGCGTGTTCGTTTGACTCAGCATCACAACATTCAATTAACCTAAAGAGGCGCGGATACTAACAAAGAAATTAAGGGATTGTAATATTGTTTTTATAAAACAGTGATGTAAGTGTCGAATGCTAAATGAGATTGATTGGCTTTTATTCGTGGAGTTTATGGAAGATTAAAAAGCCGCTAGAGGATAGCGGCTTTTTGATGTGAGGTTATTCGTGTTCAACCAGAGTAACGCCGCGCATGGTTAAGCCGCACAGCATCATAGGAACAGAATTAAAGATCTCTTCGAACTGCTCTAATCCTTCCATACCTTGCTCCGCAAGCGTTGCAACGGACGTTTCTGGATCGTAAAGCATGCTCAATGAAAGCAAGACTCCACCAAGCAGTGCGCTGTCTTCGCTGTCTTCTGGCATGATGGTTTCCCAATCATCACGTGAAAGTTGCCAACCTTGCAGTAAGCCTTCGCAGAAGTCACGTGTTGCTTCATTGACGATCTCTTCTTCATCGAGCGCACACGCTTCAGGCCATTGCCAACGGTTCTCTAGCAGAGCTGGGCGGTACTCATTCCATAGTGCAATGATCAGCTCAACATACGTTTCAAACTGTTCACCGTCAGAAAAAGGTGCGACTTCTTCGCCACCCCATAGGAATGGAAGCCACTCTTCTGGCGGCAAAATATTGGGTGCACACGCCATGGCCGCAACGAAGCCACGAGTTTTCGCTTCGTTGATCAATTTATCTTCGAGATCAGGTTGGGAAAGAAGTTGTTGTAGGCTCAATGTAAATACCATAAATGTGATTGAGTTTTGATTGGGCCATGTTAACAGGCGCTGTAAGCGATAAAAAGGTTGAAGGGTTCAAATATTCACTATAATTTTTGGTAAACAACAAAAATTCAATTGGTTATGGAAATACGTTCTTCGCTTAAACGAAAAAGTATCTACGCGCTGGGATTCTACCTTGCTATCGTCATCACTTTGATTGGTACGGTAAGCTACTTGGTGGTTGAACCGCCAACTCGTGACCAACTGACGAAAAACCTTGATCTTAGAACCGAGCTAATTTCGTCTCAGATCAAAGAGCCTATCAATAGCTCGCTAGGTATTTTGCAAAGTGTGGTGAGCATTGGCAGCAATCACGAGACGCAAGATCACCAAGCTGAGCTGCTTCATAGCCTGTTTTCACTCGTTGATGGTGTCACCGTCAGTGGCGGGTTATGGCCTGTGCCTTACACCATCAGCGAAGACATCGCCTATTCAAGTATTTTCTTTAATCGAGCAAGCGATGGTGGCGTTGATCGCGTCTACTCATGGGACAACCCAGAGTCGGGTGGCTATGACCATGAGTCTTGGTATACCTCTGTTATTGATGCACCAGTTGGCACCGTCTCTTGGTCGCAAGTGTACATTGACCCTTTTACCCAGGTACAGATGATTACCGCGTCTTCCCCTTACTACATTGATGGCCAGTTCTCGGGCGTGGCAACGGTCGATCTATCACTGGAAGATTTGGTCACTTTTGTACGCCGTCATGCTGAAGAGTACGAGCTTGGTGTGATTCTCCGAGACGCCTATGGCTATGAAATTACCGAGCACAATTTCCAACTGGTTGAAGGGATCTACATCAGTAAAGCCACTTTTGGTGATTTTAACTGGAGCGTTGATGTTGTTAATTCTAAGCGTATTGTGACTGAGCAAGTCTACGATGTGGTCAGTAAAGTGGAGATGGGTTTAATCCCTATCATGCTGGTGTGCGTGATGTTGGGTTATTTCATGATTAATCGATTTTTGATTTCCCCTATCTTAGTTATCGCGCAAAAAGTCGATGATTCGAAAAGAGGGGGCATCATCGACATGACCTACAACAGCCAAGATGAAATCAAGCACCTTATTGACACCTTCAATCAAAAGACCGTGTTCCTTGAAGCGGAAAAGGTTACAGCTCAGGCGTCGACTAAAGCAAAAAGTGCCTTCCTTGCCACCTTGTCTCACGAGATTCGTACGCCAATGAATGGGGTATTAGGCACCGCGCAAATACTGTTAAAAACCCCGTTGTCAGAAGAGCAGCGTAAGCACTTAAACACCTTGTATGAGTCGGGTGATCACATGATGACTCTCCTTAATGAAATTCTCGATTTCTCAAAGATTGAGCAGGGCCATTTAGAGTTGGAAAATCACCCGTTCCCGCTTGAGTCGATCATCGGCAGTATTAACAGTGTTTACTACACCTTATGTGCCGAAAAAGGCCTGCAATTCAAAGTTATCTCTGAGGTACCTGCCGAGCGCTGGTATCGTTCAGACAAAGCGCGCTTGCGCCAAATTCTGTTCAACTTACTCAACAATGCGGTTAAGTTCACTTCGCGCGGCTATGTAGAAGTCTACATCAGTGAGAAGCAAACCGCGGATGCTGAATACCTTCATATCCGGATCCGAGACACAGGGATAGGGATTGCCAAAGAAGCACAAGAGAAAATCTTTAAACCTTTTGAGCAGGCTGAAACGTCTACCACTCGTCGCTTTGGTGGCACAGGGCTAGGGCTTGCTATCGTTAAACAGTTGTGTGAGTTGATGGATGGTGATGTGCACCTGACCAGCGAGCTTGGCATTGGCTCTTGCTTTGAGGTGCAAGTGAAGGTCGAAACGTGCGACGCCATTTTGTCGGAAGTCAAAGAGCACAAGAAACTGAGCTATAAAGGACTTAAAGTCCTGATTGTCGAAGATAACCGCACCAATGCGATCATTATGACCACCTTTATGACCAACAAAGGCTTTATTTGTGAGTGCGTTGAGAACGGTGAGCTGGCGGTGCATGCGGTAGTGACTGGCGAATACGATTTGATTTTGATGGATAACCACATGCCGATCATGGATGGTGTAGAAGCGACCACAGCGATTCGAGCACTGCACGACAGCAAAGCGAAAATTTTGATCTTCGGCTGTACGGCTGATGTGTTTAAAGATACTCGCGAGCGTATGCTTGGCGTTGGGGTGGATTACATCATTTCTAAACCGATTGATGAAACGGACTTGGATGACGCGTTGTTTAATCACGCTGACAAGTTGTATCAATACCAGCCTCAGTTACTTAACAAGCAAGAGCCCGAACCAAATCTGGGAGTGGAGCAGTTGCTGCTAGACTGTTTTATGGCGATTGAAAATGGAGAGCAGAGCAAAGCCAACGAGGCCTTTAGTCAGCTTCAAGGGGCGATGGGTATTAATCAAAATGATGCACTTGAGGCTTGCTTAGTCCGAATCGAACAAAGTTTGCTCGCGGGAGAAAAACCTGCCCAGCAAGATTTGGATCTGCTCGCGGTACAGGCGACTGATTACTGTAACTAAATTACATGATATTGAGTGCTTTTTGACCTGTGTCATTATTTTTAGTGATTCAAACTACATTTTGGCTGATATTTGGTTATATATTTACCAAATTTAATCAACATTGGAGCCATAAACTATAAATAAGATGTTTTAATAGCGATATTAACTGCTAATATGATTTTTTGGCAGTTTACTATATTGGTTTTTTGCTTTTATTCTAGTTTATTGTTTTGTTGGTGAGTCGATGAAATCCCGTGGTCCTTTTTGTATTCGCAACGCAGCAGCGGATACCTTTGCGATGGTCGTGTTCTGTTTTATCTCTGGAATGATCATTGAGATCTTTGTATCTGGTATGTCGTTTGAGCAGTCGTTGGCCTCAAGAACGCTGTCTATTCCGGTTAACATCGCGATTGCTTGGCCCTACGGTTTGTTTCGTGATTTCGTTTTGCGTCAGGGCGCGCGCGTTTCCCACTCTAGTGTGATGAAAAATATGTCCGATCTCGTGGCTTACGTTCTTTTCCAATCACCGGTATACGCCGCGATTCTATTTACGGTTGGCGCTTCAACAGACCAAATTATTACCGCTGTAACGTCTAACGCAGTGGTGTCTTGTGGCATGGGCGTTTTATACGGGTACTTCTTGGATATGTGCCGTAAATGGTTCCGTGTTCCGGGTTATTACCAACAGGCCTAAACCGATAAAGAATCTATCAATGCCCCAGCAAAACTTGCTGGGGCATTTTCGTTTTTGTTACGGAAAGGGTAGAGATCATACCCTAGTCGTAGCCTTAGCGAGGTTCTCGGCGATCGCATAGCCACTCTTGGTATAAGATGGCTTTTAACGCTAGCTAAGTGCTAAGTCATTGCGTACCGAGAGCTTCAGGCGCAATATTGATCTGATTTATGATCGGGTGCATCTAAGGGGGGACAAAAGTCCTCCTTTTTGTTTGCTGCGACACCCTAAGATGAGCGCATTCCAAGCACAAAAATAAAGGACATCTTCATGGACCTATTTGCCCTGTTAGACATCAACAACACCCTAGTGACCATTCCTATTGGGGATGGTTATGCGATGAGCTGGATTGAAGCCTTTGGTACGGTTTTCGGTTTGCTTTGTATTTGGTTTGCGAGCCAAGAAAAAACCATCAACTACTTATTCGGTTTGCTGAACGTTACACTTTTTGCCGTCATCTTTTTCCAGATTCAGCTTTACGGATTGCTTCTGCTTCAATTGTTCTTCTTCTGCGCCAACATTTATGGCTGGTATGCGTGGACAAGGCCTAATGCCCAAGGTGAGACACTTGAGGTACGTTGGTTAAGCAAACAAAAGCTGATCGCGACAGGTTCAGTAAGCATTGTTGCGATTGCGATGTTAACGATTTACATCGACCCATTCTTCTTTGCGTTGGCGAACATTGCCGTCGATAGCTTGAATGTGTTCGGTGCTGGTTTATCGGAACCAGTCTTAGAGCCAGATGCATTTCCGTTCTGGGATGCAACCATGACAGTACTTTCTATCGTGGCGCAAATCTTGATGACACGTAAGTACGTTGAGAACTGGATCCTGTGGGTAGTCATCAATATCATCAGTGTTGGTATCTACGCGACACAAGGCGTGTACGCAATGTCGGTTCAATATGCGATTCTGATGTTCATTGCGGCAAATGGCACAAGAGAGTGGGCACGTAGCGCAAAACGCAACGGTGAGAAGCCCCTAACTCAAGCAGCAGCACAAGGTTAAGCCAATGATGAAGCAACCTCATATTGGCGTAGATAGCACGCAAATAGCCCCTCGAGTGATTGTGTGTGGTGAGCCAGATAGAGCAAACCGCATCGCCGCGTTATTTGATAACTCAGAGCTGGTTTCTGAAAACCGTGAGTATCGAGTGTTTACCGGTACATACCAAGGTCAAGGCGTCTCAGTGTGCAGTACTGGTATCGGAGCACCGTCGATGATCATTGCGGTGGAAGAGCTAAAACAGTGTGGTGTAACAGATGTGATTCGTGTCGGATCCGCGGGTGCAATGCAATCTGGCATTCAACTTGGTGAGTTAATTGTGGCAGAAGGCGCGGTAAGAGATGAAGGGGGGTCGAAAGCCTACGTTCGCTCTACTTATCCGGCTTATGCGAGCTTTTCGTTACTCAAAGCGCTCGACGGCTATTTAGCGGAACATGAAGCGCGCTACCATTTAGGTGTGGTTCGCTCCCATGACAGTTTTTATACCGATGACGAAGAAGCGATCTGCGAGTACTGGAACAACAAAGGTATTCTCGGGGCGGATATGGAAACGTCAGCGCTGTTTACTGTTGGTCGTCTGCGTGGTTTAAACGTCGCTTCCATTTTGAACAATGTGGTTTTGTATCAGCAAGATGTGAAAGAAGGCGTAGGTCAGTACGTAGACGAAGCGCAAATCATGATGCAAGGGGAGCGCTTGGCATCTTATGCTGCTCTTGAAGCCTTGATTGCGCAAAGTTAACTGGATCACAGCTTAGCGAATTATTGAAGCGGCACTTTGGTGTCGCTTTTTTATTGGCTGTCATCAAGTTGGTCGAACGAGTACAATCTATTTGAGATTGTTGTCATTAAAGAGAAACTCACGTGAAAATAAGCCCTTACCCCACTGGACGTTTCCAACGCTTTCTAGAGCAGAAAAGCGCCGAGTTTCGTGACTTAATCTTTCAATGCCAAATCGGCAGTCGCTACTTTGATTCTGGTGAAGCGATCCTTCGCCAAGGTGAACAGCTTCAATATTTGTACGTCGTGCCAGTCGGTCGAGTTTCGATGAGCATCATTGCCGCCAACGGTCGCCGTTTTCAACTGGGTGAAGCCAATTGCGATTACCATCTTTATGGTGAAATGGAGTACTTCACTCAGACACCCTGTCAGTGGAATGTAGTGGCAGATGAACACATGCAAGTGGACATCATCTGTATTCAAAAACTGACTGAAGCACTGCATCAGCACCCCGACATGATGTTCTTTTTTGCTTCTGCCTTGGCAGAGGATTATCAAGACTCAATGGACATCTACACCAATCGCTTGTTACATCCTATCACCTATAACATCGCTTATGACTTGCTGGTGCAAAAACAGACCAACACCTTGCTTGGTGGATTCGATAAAGTGAATCAAGAAGCGGAACGCTTTGGTACCTCAGGGCGAGTTTATCGCCGAGCCGTAAAAGATTTGATGGATAAGGGATTGATCAAAAAGGGAGAACAGGGGCTTGAGATTATTGATGAAGCGGCGTTAATAACGTTTCTTGATACCTACGAATAAGCTACTAGTTATCCCGCAGGCTCTGAATAAAAAGTGTTTAGTTGCGCCGTTGTTTAGATAAACAGCGACCGCCATTGCGGCGGTAGCTGTTCCAATCTGAAGTTTGTCAGGGTCAAACCTTAAAATACTTCAACTGATCATTGAGGTGCTCGGCGGTGTTGGCCATTGCTTGGCTGTCTTGTGCGAGCGATTGTGAAGCTTGGAGCACTTCGTTTGCGGCAAGATGGATGCCTGTTACGTTTTCATTCATCTCTGTGGCAACGGCACTTTGTTGCTCTGATGCGGCGGCGATCTGTGCCACCATATCGTTGGCGTTTTGCATTTCAACCACAATGAGATCTAACTGCTTACGAGTATTTTCTGACGATTCAACGCTTTGAGCGACATTTTCATTGCTTGTTTGCATCGCTGCGAAGGTTTTGTTTGCTTGTTCAGTCAGTTTCTCGATGGTGTGTTGAACCTCATTGGTTGAATTTTGCGTGCGGCTCGCGAGATTGCGGACTTCATCGGCAACCACCGCGAAACCTCGGCCTTGCTCACCCGCGCGCGCTGCTTCAATCGCTGCATTGAGCGCGAGCAGGTTGGTTTGCTCAGAGACGTCACGGATGACTTCCACCACGTTGCTGATTTCATTCACCCCATCTTGCAAACCACGAACCAAATCATTAGCGAGAGAGATGTTGTCAGAAACGTGCGCAATCGACTTTGATGTGACCTTCATGGCGTCATCGTTGACTTGAACGTGGTTAACTACTTTTCCTGTGCTCTCTGAGGTGTTTTCTGCGTTCGTCGCAACATCGGAAATTGTCGCGCTCATCTCTGTCATTGCGGTCGAGAGCAACTCTAGTTGGCTATGCTGAGAATTGACGCTGGTGGCGGCTTCTTCGCTGGCTTGAGCAATTTGACTTGCCATGGTGCTCGATTGAATCGCTGAGTCATGGGCGGTGCTGAGAGTCGCTTGCAGCTTGTCGAGCATCTTATCCATCTGTTTACCCATATCACCTAGCTCATCTTTACGTGAAAGGTTAAGGCGACCTCGCAAATCACCCGCGGCGATGTTGTGCATATGGGTGATGAGTTTTTCGAGGGGAGTAAGGATGTTGTTAGATATCACGTAACCCATCGCGAACAAAAGCCCTGTCAGGATAAGGGCTACGACGGTTTCTTTAATAGCCAGGGCGTAAAATGCTTCCTGAATATCAGAGACTAAAATGCCAGACCCAACAATCCATCCCCATTCAGGAAAAAGTTGCACGTAAGAAATTTTATCTTTTAATGCACCTTGGGGGCTTTTCCATCGGTAGTCTAGGAACCCCTTCTGTGCACCAGTATTTGAAATAGCCACCATCTCTTGCCAGTGATGCTTGCCTGCGCCATCGGTAAAGTCTTTGGCTGTTTTCCCATTCAGCTCAGGTTTGAGTGGGTGCTGAACGACACGTGTTTGCTGGTCAACAATCCAGAAATAATTGTTACCTTCATAGCGGATGGCTTCAATCGCTTTGAGCGCTTGCTGTTTTGCCGTTTCCTCTCCGAGGATTTGACGTTGATTATAGTAATACTCAGCCAAACTGATCACAGACTCGACCTGAGCCTGAAGTTTGTTTTGGCGCTCCTGCATCGAAGAGTCACGTTGTTGCAGCAAGTTGTATGCGCAAGCCATTGCGATAAGAATTGCCGACAATAAGACAATCGACGCGAGTTTGGATTTTATTGTTAGGTTACTTAGTTTCATTATTGATCCGATATTATTGTTCTGACGTCACCGCGAACTTTACCAAGGATCCGTTTTGTCTAAATGATAGAGTTCATAAAACCACACTGTTCATAAGTTTTCATATCATTAAGGTGCATTTGATCAAATATTGCCGAAACAAGAACCAAATACGGTAAATTTTTCATGACGTTACGCATGTTTTTATATCAGGTGGAGTGTTGTTCAAAGCACCCAAAAGCCGTTGGGAATCTTGTTATCAAGCACGGCAAAAGACAGGCAAAGCTCCACAAAAAAAGCCCCGATACTTCTATCGGGGCTCACTTCAGGAGTTGAACAAGGGGGTTATTGTTTAATCAACTCTTTAGCTTTCTTCATCGCTTCTTTGGTTGAACACTCAACCACATTCGCATTGGCAAAGCGGTGAGCATCTTTGACTTGGATATCGTGAGCCAGAATAACCAGTTTGGCGTTTGCGACATCTAGGTCAGTGATGCGATTTTGGATACCATTTTGACCTTGGGTTTCCACTTTGATTTTCAGACCCGCAGCCGCACCTGCCTTCTCTAGCGCTTTGGCGGCCATAAAGGTGTGTGCCACGCCTGACGGGCAACAAGTTACCGCGACGATGTCGTACTCGCCTTCACCTGCTGCAGGAGCTGCTTGAACTTGTGTCGGTGCTACTGGTGCGATGTCGTCTTCTGCCTCTTCTTCAGCGACAGGTTTCCAAAAGCCAACAATAACTGCCGTGGTGAGTGAGCCAAGCGCGATGCCCACTACGTACATTGGGATATTGCTTGATACTGGTGCCGTGATCAGGCCGCCCCATGGTGCGTGTAGTAGAACGTCGGTTAGGAAGCCGAACACACAGCCCACGATACCACCTGCAACGATGGAAGGAAGAACGCGCATAGGGTCGTTGGCTGCGAATGGGATCGCACCTTCAGAGATACCGATAGAACCCATGATAGCGGCTGCTTTACCAGCTTCTTGCTCTTGTTTAGTGAACTTCTTCTTAAATAGGAAGGTAGCCAGTGCCATACCTAGAGGAGGCGTACAGATAGCAATGCCCACACCACCCATCAGCCATGGTTGAGTATCGACTTGCGTTTGTGCGAATAGGGTCGCGACTTTGTTGATTGGACCGCCCATATCGAACGCCGTCATACCACCAAGAATCGTACCTAGCACCACTTTAGACGCCCCAGCCATTGAAGCGAGGAACTCGTTCATTGAAGCCATAAAGATCTTGATTGGCTCACCGATACCCCACAGTACGATACCCGCAGAGATAAATGTACCGATAAGAGGGTAAATGAAGTAAGCACCAAGCGCAGTCATGTTAGCGGAAAGAGGGATCTTCTTAAGTTGGAATACCACACCACCTGCGATAAAACCGGCGACGATACAGCCTAAGAAGCCGCCGCCCATGTCCGCCATAATGCCAGATGAGATCATGGCAGGAGCGAGTGCGGGTTTATCCGCAATCGAGTAACCAATGAAGCCACCCAAAATGATTGGGAACAGGACTAAGCCCTTGATACCGATATTGGAAATATCAGCCAGTAAACCGTCAGCTGGGACTGCACCTTTGCCTGATGCCATTACTGCTAGTGCCAGCAGGACACCACCTGCAACGATAAATGGCAACATATGCGACGTACCAAATAAAAGGTGGCCTTTCATGGTACTGAGAAGTTTTTTGAAATCGCTACCATTATTAGTAGCTTGAGCGGTTAGGGTACTCATAATTTCACGCCTTATGAATTAATTAAAATATTTAGAATTTGATTGTTGTCTTTCGCGTTATGGATATCTTCAATAAACTCTTCGCTAAATTTTCCGAACAATTCTTGAAGAACATAAATATGGTGATCCGCTCCGTTGTCGGGTGAAGCGATCATAAAGAATAAACTTGGATGAATACCGTCTTCATCGCCGTAGTCGATGCCCTCTCTCTTAATACCAACAGCGATGGCAGGCTCTGTGACTGCTTGGCTCTTAGCGTGCGGATAAGCAATGCCGTCCATGGAGGTCACACTTAGTGACTCTCGATTTTCGATGTCCGATAAATAGGCTTCTTTACTGCTGATTCGTTTATTGTCGAATAACATTTGTGCCAACTCTTCAAACACTTCTTTTTTATTATTTGCTTGAAGATTGCCATTAATTAAATTGACGTTAGTTAGTTGGGTGATCATTTTTATACTCATCAGTGCTTATGCAATGGAGATAATTTAATCCCTGTTTTAATGTTCTGAAATAGTAAAAAAATCGCAGTCACTAGACTTTTGTACCCGCTAAATTTAACTGTGATTGGCGTCATTATTGGCCTGTGCAATGGCTCACGAAATTGCATGCTCTGTGAATGAATTAAGAAATAAAAAAGCCCCGCGATCGCGGGGCTGAGCATTGATAGGAAAGGTGTCAATTAACTGTAGGCACGTGCAACGCGCCCAGCACAATCAATGAGGTAGTCTTTCGTGTAGGCGGGAATAAACACTGACTGGCCTTTGTCAATCACGCAGGTTTCACCGCATGGATGGGTCAAGGTCATGGCTTCGTCCAAAGGCAGCAAAATTTCCGCACCTTGGGTCGTCACCTTACGCCTTGCTGAACGTTGCAGAATCGCGAATCTAAAATCCTCGACTGGGATCGGATATTCGCTGATGTTGTCTTTCTGCACAGGCTCCAACAAAAGGCTCTCATGGGGCTTGGTTGCAAACTTGGTGCAGGCGATCAACTCTTTCACATCCATGTGTTTGGGAGTGAGCCCCGCACGCAGCACGTTGTCTGAGTTGGCCATAATTTCGAGGCCAGTGCCTTTAATGTAAGCGTGAGGGGTTTCTGCATCTAGAAACATCGCTTGGCCTGGGCTTAGGGTTATGACGTTAAGCAGCAGTGGTGCAAACAGCCCCACATCGTTTGGGTACTGGCGAGAGAGCTCGAGAATTAATGCGTAAACACCGTCCCCACTCAATTCGGCTTTAAGGAGTAGCAGGGTAAGTGCCATCTCTTTGCTCTCACCTTCCAGTGATAATAAGCCAGCAAAAAAACTCGCGAGTCCTTGGGAAGATTGATCGGCGTTAAGCTCGTTGACTAGCTGTCTAAGCTCGGGAATGTCTAGCTGGTGGAAGTGGCGCAAAATCTCGTCCACTGGTCTAAAGCCGTTCATCGCTGTGTAGTCAGTGAGTGCATAGACGAGCTCTGGCTTGTGATTCGGATCTTTATAGTTGCGATGACCCGCTGACAAAGGAATGCCTTGTTTTTGCTCCAACTCATAGCCATGTTCGGCTTGGCGTTTGTTAGGGTGCACTTGAATCGATAAGGCTTTGTCTGCGGCGAGAACTTTAAACAGATACGGCAGCTCACCGAATCGCTGCGCGACTTTCTCACTTAAAAACAAGCTGAGATCTTGATTGATCAAGTGAGAGAGCTTGGTCTGCTCGGCCCCTGTGTTCACCATTGAGCAGCCGTTGGGGTGGGCGCCCATCCAGATTTCGGCTTGTGGTTCTCCGCTGGCATTTTCAATACCAAATAGTTGGTTGAACGATGAAGCGCTACCCCAAGCGTAGTTTTGAATCACATTCGTCATGGGATAGAAAAAACGCTGCAACAATGAAGGCGTGTAGATCGGTAATTCAGACATGGATGTCACCATACGAAAATAGGCTTGGACGCGATGTCCAAGCCGAGATAGGGAAGGGAGGATTAAGCCGCGGCTGCGGTGTATTTCGCTTTACGTAGGTTTTTCAGAGCGATACACGTTAGTGCTGTAACACCCGCGCCTGCTGCCATACAAATAAGCGCCAGTAATGGGTGGTTCATTGCGCCAAGCAGCGCGACGACAGGGCCACCATGAGCAACACTGTTGGTAATGCCAAAAGAGAAGGCCATTACAGCAGCAACCATAGAGCCAAGTACGTTAGCCGGAATCACCGACATAGGATCTTGCGCCGCAAATGGAATCGCCCCTTCAGAGATGCCGACTAAGCCCATTGCACCAGCGGCTTTACCCGCTTCGATCTCTGATGATTCAAACAAATCAAATTTGCGACCAAGTGCCGTTGCGATAGCCATACCAAGTGGCGCGACCGGAATAGCACAGGCCATAGCGCCCATAAACTGTGTTTGACCGCTGGCAATCATGCCGACAGAGAATAGGAACGCGACTTTGTTGAAAGGACCACCCATGTCGAAGCCAGCCATACCACCCAAGACAATGCCAAGCAGTACCACGTTACCTGTACTCATGCTGGTCAGCAGTGCGGTTAAGCCATCCATTAGGCTTGCGATTGGCGCACCGATGACAAAGATGAACAGACCTGCGATAAACAGAGAGCCTGTGATAGGCGCTATCATGATCGGCACAAGTGGCTGAACGAATTTGTGGTAGTTGACCGAAGTAACGAATTTAACGAAGTAACCGACGAGCAGACCGGCTATGATGGCACCGATAAAGCCGGTACCCGCTTCAGCGCCGTAAAATGAACCGTTGTTGGCGATCCAGCCCCCAATGAGGCCTGGTGCAAGGGCAGGGCGGTCAGCAATGGCATAGGCAATATAGCCAGCAAGAATCGGGATCATCAGGGTAAACGCCACCACGCCTACTTCGAGAATCTGGTTCCACATGCTGCCAGCAGGAATCGCCATGCCTGCTTCACTTGGTTCGCCGCCTATTGCAAGGGCGAGCGCAATCAGCAGACCGCCCGTGACTACAAACGGGATCATGTGGGAAACGCCGTTCATCAAGTAGCGATACAAATCAGAGCGCGCTTGTGAGGCTTTATCGGCCACAGAGGCTGGGCTTGATGATGTTTCTGCTTGGTAAGCGGGGGCGTTGAGCGCTTGTTCGATTAATCCCTGCGCATCACGAATCGGCGCTTTTACATTGGTCTTAACCACTCGCTTACCAGCAAAGCGCGCCATATCTACTTGTTTGTCACAGGCCACTACAATCGCATCGGCGCGTGCAATTTCGTCATCTGTCGGGCTGTTTTTAACCCCGATAGAGCCATTGGTTTCGACTTTCACTTCATAGCCCATTGCATGAGCACCTTTCTCAAGGGCTTCTGCGGCCAAGTAAGTGTGGGCAACGCCTGCTGGGCAACCTGTAACGCCAATTATGAAGCCTTTGTTTGTGTCTAACTCTGGCGCTTCGTCGGCTTGTGGCTTGTGCAGCAGCAGCTCAAGCGCGTGTTGTGGGGAGCTGGCGTTAAGGAAGCTCTCCACAAAACCTTCTTCAATGAGTTTGGAGGAAAGCTCGGCCAATACTTCAATATGGTGGTTATCGCCACCATCAGGCGATGCGATCATAAAGAACAACTTGGACGGTTGCCCGTCATCTGCGCCGTACTCGATCCCTGCTTTATGAATGCCAATGACCACCGCAGGCTCTATTACGGCAGCGCTTTTTGCGTGTGGAATAGCAATGCCATCTTCAAACCCGGTATT
>NZ_AEVT01000022.1 GCF_000189275.1 Vibrio sinaloensis DSM 21326
TGGAGTCTCTGGAGTCTCTGGAGTCTCTGGAGTCTCTTCAGATGGTGACTGAGCTTGCTCTTGTTGTGCAAGAACATCTTCTTGTTCAACATCAAGCTCTTCACCCAATGCCGTATCGGCGGGCTCTAGTTCAGAAGCCGCTTCTATCGGAGTCTCTAGAGAAGACGCAGCGTCTGGTGACTCAACTTCATCGATAGCTGCTGTTAACCAATCTTCTTCTTCGCTAGTCTCATCTATCGATTCGATATCTTGCGCTGCGACAGGCTCTTCTTCCTCGACAAAAGAAAGCTCCTCTGTCATTTCATCAGAATCAAACTGAGGATTTTCGACTTCATCAATCGCGCTAGTCAACCAATCATCGTCATCCTCGTCGCCATCTGGCTCTGGCTCTGGCTCTGGCTCTGGCTCTGGCTCTGGCTCTGGCTCTGGCTCTGGCTCTGGCTCTGGCTCTGTAGAGTCTAAGTCAAACTCATCAATATCAAGGGGCGATCCTAAATCATTACTTAGTGGCTCATCTATCAGCTCATCAAGATCCAACTCGTCGAGTAAAGGGTCCGCTTCTGGCGCGACACTCAGCATATCGTCGATGAAATCTTTGCTTGAAAAATCATCCACCACATTGGCCTGCTCTGCTGAATCACCCTCCAACTCAGGCTGTTCATCAACAGCAGAGGTGTCTTCTATTTCATCATCAGTCTCTGCAACCTTAGATTGACTATCATCAATCTCGTTAACCATTTCCTCAACAAAAGCAGACTCATCCAAATCCTGCTCTGCAGATTCTGTTGGCTCTTCAGCTTCCATCGCCTCTTCGGGCGTGTCAGCAGCACCGGATAATGCTTCGTCTGAAGGCTCTAGATTCTGCTTTTCAATTTCCAGTAGTTCTTCGAAAAGATCGGTGCCTTCATCACCTAAATCTTCATTCGATACGTCACCACTTTCTTCACTATCGAATAGCTCATCGAGCAACTCCGTGCTGTCATCTAGAGAAATCGATTCCTCACCCGTCGAATCACCGATGAGTTCATCTAGTTCAGAATCGAGATCGAACGACTCGCCATCAGTATCATCGATAAGCTCGTCGAGGAGGTCCGTGCTTTCTTGACCGATTTCTGGCTCGGCGTCATCTAAGCCGATTAACTCATCAAACAGGTCCTCACCTTCAGCTTCAACGTCAGCTTTAGTCAAGGCATCCGTATTGTCTGCAAGAAGCTCATCTAATAGATCAGTGCTACTCGCATCAACCGTTGGCGCATCTTCGTCCAACATTTCGTCTAACAGCGCCGTTTCATCAAGCGAGTTAGCTTCGAGCGTCTCTAGATCAGCTTGAGCTTCCATTTGAGCGAAGATATCGTCAATCTCGCTATCCGACGCTAAGCTTGGCTCATCCAAAGGCGTTTCTGACTCGTCGCTTAAGTCAAAGTCGTCGCCTTCATCAAGCAAGTTGTCAAAATCTAAGCTATCACTACCGTCGTCTTCGACTTCATTGAACAAGTCATCCAACATGGATTGATCGAGTTCACCCGCATCAAGGTCTTCAGAGTCACCGTCTTGAGCAAGTAATGAATCAAGCGCCTCTTGCGACATGTCACCTTCATCAGAAAGATCAAAGCCGTCGTCTTCACCAGCGTCATCAATCACAACCTCGTCAAGTGCGCGCTCCATTTCTTCGAGGCCAAGTGCTTTGTCGTCACCGTTTACGCTTATGCCATTTGAGCTTAGATCGACATCAGTCAACGACTCATCTAAGTCGCCATCATCACCAATCCCCGCGAATGGGTCATCGCCATCTTCACCTTCAAGATTGAAATCAAGATCGCTGTCATCTAAATCAGCGAATACGTCATTTTCTTCGCTTTGATCTTCTTCCAGCTCTGCATCATCAGAATCGCCGAATAGGTCGTCATCTAGGAGTAGATCGTCATCTAAATCTTCGTTGATGGTATCTGCGACTGGGGCGACTGGTTGTTGAGCAGCGCTCTCTTGCTGAGGCTCTGAGGCAGGCTCTTCTTTTTTGCGGCGACCAAGCAGAGCAAAGACTAACAAACCGATCAGTAGGCCAGGGATCGTTGCAAGCGCAGCGACCAATCCGGTGTTAGCAAAGAAGTTATCGATCGATGACGGTGCGAGTTTTTGTTCTTCCGCCAAGCGCATGCGCTCTGCTTCTAACTGTTTTTCCACTTCGTCGCGTATACGTGCCTCGTCGCCAAGCTCATCTTTAAGTACATCGACTTCAGATTGAACTTGAGCAAGCATTAAGCGTAATTTGTGGTTCTTCTCTTCCAACGCCATCAGCTCGCCTTCAGAGCTTTCAAGTTGTTTTTCTAACGTATCAACTTGCTGGGTTTGCTCTTGCTTAGCGATCTTAGCTAAATCGTTATTCGTTTGTTCTGCTTGTGCGGGTTTACTGCCAGCACTATCAACCATAGGTTTGGTTGAGGGCTGCTCTTTAGTTGGTGCGGTTGGTGTCGTGCTTGCTGTCGCCGTCGCCGCAACGCTAGTGTCAGCCAAGCGGGCTTTGTGCGCTGCCATTACATTCACAGCTTCTTGAGTGGATACTCCGCGAACTTGAGTTAACGAAGGAATACGTAACGTACTTCCAGGAATCAACTCATGAATGTTCTGATTGTCAAACGCTTGAGGATTAAGTTGGAAAATGGCGTAGAGCGTTTGTTGAATCGAAACTGAGCCAGCAGGACGCAATTGGGTTGCAATCCCCCAAAGCGTTTCTTGCCCCGTCGTAGGGCCATAAAAGCGTGAAGGCTCTGCGGTACGGGAGCCATTAGCGACAGGTTCAGAGAATTGAGGGGAAGATTGGATTTCACCATTCGGTCCCTTAAGGCGAATACTCTCTGCGCTTACAATAGTAGTTTGAGTCACGGCAACCATTGCCAATGGCAACAGTAGACGCTGTAGAAGTCGACGCATATAAGGCTCAGCTATGTGCTCAATTAGTTTAAATATACAGTGATCTGTTAAATATATCGGATAAAGCGGGCAAAACTATAGGTATAGAGACAAAAAATGTGTGGCTTACGCCATAATCGCATTAATCTCACACAAATTTTCTCCAATCGATTAAAAAAGCCTCACACTATGGTGAGGCCTTGATAGTCATATCAGTAACGCAATCAGTAGTAATCGCGAATCAGTACTTCAGCGATCTGTACCGCGTTGGTCGCCGCACCTTTACGTACGTTGTCAGCAACCACCCAAAGGTTAACCCCGCTATGATGACTAATATCGTTGCGAATGCGCCCAACCATTACATGATCTTTACCGCCTGCATCTCTCACTTGAGTTGGGAAGTCTTCACCTTGGAACACCTCAATACCATCAGTCTGCTCGAGAAGATTAATCACTTCTTGTGCATCAATCGGTGCACAAGTTTCTAGATGTACCGCTTCAGCGTGACCGTAGAACACAGGGACTCGAACACAAGTTGGGTTTACAGTAATACCCGGATCGTTGAAGATTTTTTGTGTTTCCCAAACCATCTTCATTTCTTCACGTGTGTAGCCGTTTTCCATAAACTGATCAATTTGAGGGATACAGTTAAAAGCGATCTGCTGTGAAAACTGCTCATTTTCCGCTGGCAGACCATTAAGAAGCTTGGCCGTTTGACCCGCTAACTCATCAATACCACCTTTGCCCGCACCGGAGACAGATTGATACGTCGAAACATTAATACGCTCGATACCCACAGCATCATGAATCGGTTTCAGCGCAACTAGCATCTGAATCGTTGAACAGTTCGGGTTAGCAATGATATTACGGTTGCGGAACTCTGCTATCGCTTCCGGGTTCACTTCAGGAACGACAAGAGGAATGTCGTACTCGTAGCGGAACTGAGAGGTATTGTCGATCACGATTACCCCTTCGTCGGCAGCAATTGGCGCCCACTTTTCTGACAGTTCGCCACCAGCAGAAAACAGAGCAATATGAGCTTGCGACCAATCAAACTCTTCTACGTTTTGTACACGCACGGTTTTGCCATTGAAACGATAAGTCTTGCCAGCACTGCGCTCACTAGCGAGTAGAAAAATCTCACCGACTGGAAACTTGCGCTCTTGTAGCACTTCCAGAATCGTTTCACCCACGGCGCCTGTCGCACCTAAAACAGCAACATTGTATTGTTGGCTCATTGACTTACCTCAACCTTAAAACCTAACTTAGCTAGCGGTGTTAAGTGACAAGACTTACCACCGACTAGCGTGACAGCACTGTACTCACGACGGTCCCAGTAATTTTTTCGCATTAGGTCAAACGAACCCGGCTTACTGATTTCACGTCGGAACAAGGCGTCATCTTTACGCACATCATAGACCAGCTGCGTGATGTTGTGCAGCGTTGCTTCATCCCACTCTCTATCGAGGACCATTGTCGGCACAGGAGCGGTAGGCAGCAGGTCACTGGCATGCGCACGTAATTCATTACCTAGGAACTCGCAGTAACTGTTAAAGATCATTGTCGTTCCACGAGCTTTACCCTCCAAGCCATAACCAGCCACATGAGGGGTTGCGAATGCTAGCAGAGGCAGAAGCTCCATATCAACCTCTGGTTCAAACTCAAACACGTCTAACGCCGCAATAAAACCATCATTTTTCGCTAATCGCTGCTTTAGCGCCGTGTTATCAACGATAGGACCACGAGCAGCATTGATAAGGATTTGGTCACCCCTTAATTGCTCTAAGCGCGCAGCGTCGATAAGGTGATGCGTTGGGTAATCGCCTTCCCGAGTAATGGGGGTATGCAGCGTGATGATATCGGACTCTGCCAGCAGGGTGTCTAGTTCCGTGAACTGGCGCGGATCGCCTGCCGTTTGCTTAGGGGGATCGTTGATCAGCACATTCAACCCAATCCCTTCAAGGCATTGTTGAAGGTAACTACCCACTTGACCGGCACCAATGATACCGACCGTCTTGTCAAAGACAGAAAAGCCATGTTGCTGAGCTAAAACCATCATGACGCTGAATGCGTACTCTGCCACACCAACTTTGTTGCAGCCTGGAGCTGCAGTAAAGAAAATCCCCTTCTCAGTCAGCAGCGCCTGATCAACATGATCCATACCTGCCGTCGCTGTACCGACAAACTTTAGCTTGTTGGCTTTAGAAATCAGTTGTTGGTTAACTTTTGTCACAGAACGAATCATCAAGGCATCGACATCGATAAGATCATCGGCGGTTAAGGTTCGACCGGGTTTTAAGACTACCTCTCCGAGCTGGCTAAAAAGCTGCTCAGCATAAGGCATGTTTTCATCAATTAGGATTTTCATGGCTTTTAATGCGTGACTAGAATGTGAAGTGGAATGAATTCATTGATTGTGCAGAAAAGCACTGCCAGTGTCGAGGTGAATGTCCTGGCAAAAGAAAAATGCCCGGCATATAGCCGGGCAACGTTCCAGAACAAAAGGATCTTAACCCGCTCTCCATGGGTTAAAGTCTGCGTCTGTTCGATACATCGTTTCCACGATGTATCAAGCTCTGGAAACTGGATTGCCGAATACAATCGGCAAGTTCAGTTAGCCTTGGTACTTCTTAATAACGAGTGTCGCGTTAGTACCACCAAAACCAAAACTGTTAGACATCACAGTCGTCAATTCTACATCGCGTTTTTCTGTCACGATATCAAGACCTTGAGCTGCTTCGTCTAGATTCTCGACATTGATACTAGGTGCAACAAAGTTGTTCTCTAGCATCAGTGTTGAGTAAATTGCTTCATGAACGCCAGCTGCACCAAGTGCATGGCCAGTCATTGCTTTTGTTGCTGAAATAGCAGGGCTGCTTGCGCCAAATAGCTCTTGAATTGCACCAAGCTCTTTCACATCACCAACTGGCGTAGAGGTACCGTGAGTATTGATGTAATCGATGCCATCAACATCTTGCATCGCCATCTTCATACAACGAACCGCACCTTCACCAGATGGCGCAACCATGTCGTAACCATCTGACGTCGCGCCGTAACCTACGATTTCACCGTAAATTTTTGCACCACGTGCTAGTGCATGCTCTAGCTCTTCGATAACTAGCATGCCGCCGCCACCAGAAATAACAAAACCGTCACGGTCCGCATCGTAAGTACGTGATGCTTTATCTGGTGTTTCATTGTATTTGGTTGATAGTGCACCCATGGCATCAAACATCATAGTTTGTGACCAATCAAGCTCTTCACCACCGCCAGCAAACACGATGTCTTGTTTGCCTAGCTGGATCAGCTCCATTGCGTGGCCGATACAGTGTGCTGATGTCGCACAAGCTGAGCTCATTGAGTAGTTAACGCCGCGAATCTTGAATGGTGTTGCAAGACAAGCTGACACGGTTGAAGACATAGTACGAGGTACCATGTATGGACCAACACGCTTCACGCCCTTCGCTCGCATAGTATCTACCGCCAGAGCTTGGTTTAATGCAGAAGCACCACCTGAACCTGCAACGATACCTGTGCGCTCATTCGACACTTGCTCTTCAGTCAGGCCAGAGTCTTCGATTGCTTGCTGCATTGATAGGTATGCATACGCCGCCGCATCACCCATAAAGCGCATCTGTTTGCGATCAATGTGCTCTGCTGGGTTGATTTTAAGATCACCCCAAACCTGAGAACGTAGACCTTGCTCTTTAAACTGCTCAGAAGCAGTAATACCAGATTGACCTTGTTGTAGAGACGCTAAAACTTCTTCGACGTTGTTACCGATACTTGAAACAATACCCATACCGGTGATTACGACACGTTTCATTATGACATTCCTATAATTCTAAATTCCGCTAGATGATAACTAAGTTACTTCTGAAAAGTGGTCAGCTTTCCCATAAATCCGTACAATCGCATCAACTTTATTGCCTTTATCACAAAAATCTGACGCTATGACCTCGATTACCAATGCTCAACTTGGCTGGAATGAAGCTGGAACCCCAGTTTCTGACCAATTCGATGACGTTTACTTCTCCAACGTAAACGGCCTTGAAGAAACTCGTTACGTGTTTTTGCAACAAAATCATCTCCCACAAAGATGGCAACAATTTGACCAACGTCGGTTTGTGATTGGTGAAACAGGGTTTGGCACCGGACTTAACTTTCTCGCCGTATGGCAGTGGTTTAATCAATTTAGACAACAAAACCCAGATGCACCGCTCAAAGAGTTACATTTTGTAAGTTTTGAGAAGTACCCCCTAAGTAGAGAGGATTTGGTTAAGGCTCATCAAGCTTGGCCAGAACTAGCCCAATTGGCGGAGCAGCTCCAATCCCACTACCCAATTGCCGTACCTGAATGCCATCGAATCGTGTTGGAAAACGGTGCGATCACACTCGATCTGTGGTTTGGTGATATCAAAGACTGCATGCCAAAAGTTCCAGTCACCGAGCAGGGCTTAATCGACGCATGGTTTTTAGATGGTTTCGCCCCAAGCAAAAACCCAGAGATGTGGAACCAAGAGTTGTTCAATAACATGGCAAGACTGGCGAAAGATCAATGCTCTTGCGCCACCTTCACTGCCGCGGGTTTTGTCCGTCGAGGATTAATTGAAGCGGGTTTCGCAATGCAAAAAGTCAAAGGCTTTGGCACCAAGCGCGAAATGATCGCGGGTCGTTACACAAATCAACACCCATACTCGAACATCAAACCTTGGTTCCATCGCCAAGCGAGCCATTCCTCCGAATCAATTGCCATTATCGGCGGCGGAATCGCCAGTGCGACCTTGGCAAAAACACTATTGCGTCGTGGCAAGTCGGTCACTTTGTACTGTCAGGATACACAAGCCGCTCAAGGCGCATCCGGTAATCGTCAAGGCGCGGTATACCCCTTGCTAAATGGCGCCCATAGCGGTGTCTCACGTGTATTTGCCCCCGCCTTCCTGTTTGCACGACAGTTCATTGACCAAGCTGCCGAGCATATTAGCTTCGACCACGATTGGTGTGGCGTGACTCAATTGATGTGGGATGAAACATCGCAAACCAAACTGGAAAAAATGCTGACGGGCAACTTTGACCCGCAACTTATCCATAAGCGTTCCGCGCAGCAAACCAGCGAAGCCATTGGCTTGCCTATTGATCTAGAAAGCGTCCACTACCCGCTTGCAGGCTGGCTATGCCCAGCTCAGCTGACAAAAGGGTTATTTGACGACATGCTGAAAAGCAATCTATTTAACGCTTACTTTGACTGTAAAGTTGAGCAGCTAGATTGGGACGAAGTATCGAATTTTTGGCAGATTAAGGCAGGCGATCAATCGTTCCGTCACGACACAGTAATCGTCGCCAACGGCCATCAATTTGATGAGTTGAGCCAAACCAGTAAGTTACCACTGGGTAAAGTGAAAGGCCAAGTCAGCCACGCCCCAACCACAGAAACACTCAAAAAACTCAGTTCAGTACTGTGTTACGACGGCTACATGACCCCGGTCAATCCAAACAACCAGCATCACTGCATTGGTGCGAGCTACGATCGCAGCCACTTGGACTATCAGTTTGATCCGCAAGCTCAACGAGAAAATTCGCAGAAACTGGTGAACTGTGTCCCGAACCAAAATTGGCCTCAAGACGTCGATACAACGGGCGAGCAATCTCGACAGGGTATCCGCTGCGTAAGTCGGGATCACTTACCATTTATTGGAGAAGTCGGCCAATTTGAGAATATCCTAGAACAATATAAAGACTTGGTGAACACGCCAGATGATCAAGCCCCTAGCATCGCTCAATACCCAAACCTGTTCTGTTTCCTCGGTCTGGGCTCGCGTGGCCTAAGCTCAGCGCCTTTACTAGCGGAAACGCTCGCTTCTCAGATCTGTGGCGATCCTATGCCATTACCTGTCGATGTACTTGAAGCATTGCACCCAAGCCGAATGTGGGTGAGAAAGCTGAAGAAAGGTAAATCGATTACCGAGCTATAACCAAAAAGGAACGCTAAGCGTTCCTTTTTTTTTGGTTTATTTCGCGAGTTCACGCACTATTTGCATGACCTGCTGAGCGATGTCTTGATCGCGGAATGCTCCCGTTTCTAAATCAAAACTGTCATAAAAACTCGCGACAGAGAGTGAAGCTTTTACTTGCGCGCCAAAATATGGTGCTGACGCAAGTGCCGCGGCTAGAACCGTTTGGGCACCACCAGGGCCTGGCGACGTTGAAAGATATACGGCAGGTTTGTTTTGGTAAACATTGCGGTCAATTCGACTTGCCCAGTCAAACAAGTTTTTGTAAGCCGCTGGGTAAGAGCCATTGTGTTCGGCATAAGAGATAACAAGCGCGTCAGCGTCGGCTAAATCGGCAAGGAAAGCTTTGGCACCTTCGGCTTGACCAATCTCTTTCTCTTTGTCTTCGCTAAAGATTGGTACTGAGTACTGATTCAAATCCAACACTTTCACTTCAGCACCTTCTACAAGGCTCGCTGCGTAAGTCGCCAGTGTTTTATTGATTGAGGTTGAACTTGTGGATGCACCGAATGCGACAATTTTCATGATCTGTTTCCTTTCACTCTCTTTGGCTGTGGTCTTAGATTAGCCAAGCGCGATTTTGTCAACAAGCATAAAAATACAAAGGGGTTGTTCGAATATTTCGAACAACCCCTTATTCATCTACAAAGAAAAACTAAGCCTGATTGACTAGCTCCAACCATAGGTCATTGACGATAACGCGATCGGCGGGCGTCAGTTCAGAGCGTGCGGCTTCTAGGCTGGCTTCAATACGAGACTTCAGCACATCAATATCGTTAATCTCTTCTTCTTCACATGCTGCCGCAGAGAGAGAAATGTGTCCACGCAGATAGCCACCTGCGAACAATTCATCGTCTGATGCCGAGCTAATTCGTGCGTCAATTAACTCTAACAACTTCTCTTCAAATTCAATAATCATGATGGTGCTTCGCCTAACTCAGTTTGCATCTCAAAAAGAATGCTGAAGCTTCTCACATTGAGAATACGAACGCAAACCCTATATGTAGCAAGGCTTGAGAGTATGGCACGCGGTGTGCAATTCCCCTTACATGCTCACTAAAAACCGAGGAATCACAATGAAAATGAACTCTATCCTCAAAGAGGTAATCCTATCAGCAGGCGTCAGTTGTTATGTTCCGGTCAGTCTAGCTGGAACCCCCTTTACCGATTGCCCAACGGAAGCTTTTTTAATTCAGAACCCTTCTGGTTTCCCTGTAGCTTACGGCGTCAATATCGATTTGGGCAGTTACATCACCATGAGCTCTAACCTAGGCAGCGCGAAAATCAATGCTATCGGTTACAGTCAGCACGACGATTTCATTTATGGCTGGGATTACGGCGCAAAATCTTTAGCCAAAATCGATGCAACCTTCACTAAGTATGCGCTCGCAGTCAGTAGACCATCTGGTGCACCAGAGTCTATCTATGTTGGGGATGTCGCTCTTTCTGAAAACGCTTGGTACGGGTACCGTCCGGGTAATGGTTTGTACCGCATTGACTTAGATAGTCTTGACATGGAGTTAGTCGCCGATAGTAATCAGTTCGGCAGCCCTGCTATATTTGACATCGCATTCCACCCCGATAATGGCTTAGCCTACTCTATCGACGCAAATGGGTACCTTTGGGAAATCAATGTCGCTAACGGAACTTCGCAAGCGCTTAATCAAATTCTGGATAAATCCCAATTAGGCTACAAACTCACTTTCGGTGCGATTTATTTTGATGTTGATGGCAATCTCTACGGCAGTAACAACAGTAACGGTTACGTGTTTCGTGTCACGCTCAACGGCAATAACTCCAGCGCCGCGTTTTTTGCCTATGGCCCTTCAAGTAATTCGAATGATGGTGCACGCTGCGCGTTAGCGCCTGTGGAAGCAAGCGAGTACACAGACTTTGGTGACGCTCCTGATAGCTATAAAACCTCATACGCTCAGCTCGGTGCGCGACACGGACTTTCTGACTTAAAACTCGGCTTACTTGTCGACGGTGAAACCGATGGCAGCCCCTACCCACTCAGCGATGACCTGTCAGATGGTTCCGATGACGATGATGGCATCCAATTCCCAGTACCCGTTCAAGTCGGTCAAACCAGCAAAATTATCGCGACTGTGAATGGCGCAACAGCGAACTCACGTCTGAATGCGTGGATTGATTTCGATCGCGATGGGACTTTTGAAGAGGATGAGCTAATTATCCAAGACCAGTCGGTCGACGAAAACACCGGCGACCTGTTCTTCTCTGTCCCAACATGGGCGGAGGTCGGCCAAACTTGGGCACGCTTCAGGCTGTCCAACACTGCGGGCATCGGGCCTTCGGGCGGTGTACCGGCTGGCGAGGTAGAAGACTATCAAATCGACATTACGGAGAGTGGCGTTGTTACGGAAACGTATCCGACTGGCGCGTCGTATGTCACTTTTGCTTATGAAGACCAATACCCGCTCGTTGGCGACTACGATATGAATGACGTGCTAATGAACGTCAAGTTCACAGAATATCAGCTTGATGAACAGGTCATCCGCCTAAAAATAGAAGGACAGATCGCGGCGTTGGGCGGCGATAACCGCTCTGGTTTTGCCATCCGCCTTCCAGATGTGGCACGGAGTGATGTCAAAGAGGATTCAATCGAACTGACGATCAATAACTCGGTATCGAACGCTGTCGTCTTAGAGCAAGGAACAAATGACGCGGTACTCATCATTCATGAAGATCTCTGGGATATTACCGAAGCTGGCGAGGCAGAAAACTGCACCATGTTCCGCACTCAAGTAGACTGTGGCACCAGCTATCGTCCAACTTGGCAACTCACTCTGTCACTCAAAAATGCGGTCGACAACAGTGCTATGCCAGCCTTCCCATATGACCCATTCATCTTTGCGGCTCCCGGCCATTATTACGGTGAGGTCGGCTTGGAAGTGTCTGGCGGCCATCCTGGAAGGGGGTTAGAGATCCATCTCAAAAACAAAGCTCCCACCAGCAAGTTCAATACGGCGTACAAATCAAAAGGAGTAGACGCTTCATCAGGTAATACCCACTACCACAACAGTAATGGTTTACCTTGGGCGATTGAAATTCCTATGACATGGAAACACCCGTTAGAACAAACCAACATCCTAGAAGCCTACAGCCAATTCGCTGGGTTTGCTCAAGATAGCTCTGGAGCAACCAACGCAACTTGGTATACCGAGCCTAACTCAAACAACATCTACAACGATTAAGGAGAGTACGATGAACACTTTAACCAAACTAAGCGTTATGACCTGTATGTCTCTTAGTCTAATCGGCTGTGGTGGTGGCGGAGGTGGCGGTAGCTCGTCGTCAGGCAGTGCAAGCTCATCAAGCACGTCGGTGTCATTAGAAGATTTACGCATCGACAATCAAAACGGCTTAGAGTCTGTCTATCACGTCACCATCGATGTGTTGCTGCCCGAACTGGCAGCGGAGCAAGCGTATATTTCGGTCTGTGACAATAGTAATGGCGTCGATCAAATCAACTATGATAACTGTCTAATCAAAGCGGCCTTGCATCAGGGGGCTGGCCAATATCAACTGCGTGTTGCCAATCATTGTCAAGATCTGGTGGCAGTGGTATCTGTGATGAATCCAGATGAACCGACACGTTATTACCAACACACACATGACGACCAACTTGAAACAACCTGGCTGATTCAATAAAGCAACAAAAGCCGCCTTATCGGCGGCTTTGTCAATTTACTTCACTGAAAACTGTTCGATGTGGATCTCTGGGGTTGCGTAGAATTGGCGTAATGCATCCGAGAGCATCTTAACTCTCAAAGGGATCCCTTGCTGCAAAATGCTTTCTACTTCGGCATAAACCTTAGCCATAAAAGCGAGACGGTTCGGCTCAAAGTCACCATTGAGGTTATCGCAGCTCACACTAAACGGGAATCCGGCACTCACTGCTAGAATCCATTCATAGGCTTGCGGGCGAATTTCGACCTTTTCAAACTCCGCCTGTACTTGCTCTGTTCGTCCATCTGGTTCATACCAATAGCCAAAATCTTCCAATAAGCGACGTTTAGGACCTGCTACACACCAATGGGCGATCTCATGCAATGCGGAGGCATAAAAACCCCGAGCAAAAATAATCCGATGGTATGCAGTCTCCTCATCCGCAGGCAGATAAATAGGCTCATCGCCACCGAGTTCGAGTTTGGTGTTGTATTGGGCAAAAAAAGTCAGATTAAAAATCTTGATAAGGTCTTGGTATTCGTGGCTCATGGCTCGATTTAGGTATCACAAATTTAACGCCCCGCATTCTCGCATTTTTGCTGTCGATTGCAAATCCCTAGTCTAGGTGGTGGTATTAGAAAAAGTTATTGGAAAAACGTTTTCGTGGATACAAAATCTCATTCGTCACGAGTGCTATTTGCCACTACACTCTCGCCTTAATTTATAAGATGGTGGACTGCAAAAAATCCACGCTTTATCAAGGCAAAACATAATGTTACTCAGCATTTTATACATCATTGGTATCACGGCAGAAGCGATGACAGGCGCACTAAGCGCTGGGCGGAGAAAAATGGACTGGTTTGGGGTCATGTTAGTCGCCAGCGCAACTGCAATTGGTGGCGGCACTGTACGAGATATTTTGCTGGGACATTACCCTTTAGGCTGGGTGGAAAATCCTCAGTTTCTCGCGATTACCTGTATCGCTGGAGTACTAACCACTGGGTTGGCAAAATGGGTAATTAAACTCAAAGGACTTTTTATTCGTCTCGATGCTCTAGGTTTAATCGTCTTCAGTATCATTGGCACCAAGGTGGCGATGGGAATGGGTCACCACGCGATGATCTGTATGGTATCAGCCCTAGTAACTGGCGTTTTTGGTGGTTTGCTGCGCGACCTTATTTGTCGCCAAACACCATTAGTACTCCATGAAGAGCTTTATGCTTCTGTTGCTCTTGTTGCTTCTGGCTTGTACCTGACTCTGCTTGAGCTTGGGGTAAATGACGTAACAGCAACGATTTCTACACTGATTGTGGGTTATTTGCTGCGCATGGCTGCCGTTCGGTTCAAATGGCGTCTACCTTCTTTCCAATTGGAAACTGAAGGTTCAATTCACTAAATTTAAGAGGCTTGGTATGACCAAGCCTCTTCACGATTTAATTCAGTGCTTCAATGATAGCCAGCTCTCGCTCTAGATTAACTTTCTCAGCTTGAGTCGCTTTCTTCAGTTGTTGTTTGCGTTTTTGAACTGCCGCTAACTTATCTTGTTGCGAAGCAAATTTGAGTCCTTCAACATTGATTGAAGAAATATTGGTATAACGACCATCTTCGCTCGTTGGTACAGATATTACCCCATTATTGAGCAGAGATTTAACCACAGCTCGTTCTGACTTAAGGTCGTCGTCTAACCCCACCAACTGCCAACGTTGTTGCATTTTTCCTTCGTAACGGCCGTTTTTCTGCTCTGTCAGATAGCGAATAGTGAGATTACGAATAGTCCCTTGCTCTTCACCGTATTCCGCTTCAGTATCAAACAGAACGGGGAAGTTTCTGCCTTCCAGTACGCCACCTTTTTTGGTTAAGTGCCCCATACGATAGCTGTTCATTCCGATTCGAACCTCAGTATCATCAGTAACTAAACGACCGTCAGAAAACTTAAGATCAGTAATACGCTGCCCTTTTGGTTGGGTTAGGTCAATCTTGTAGGTTACTCCAGCAAAGAAATCATTGGTTGAGTATTTTGAGGCTCTTCGTTTAGGGTCAAAACTGTAAGTCACATCACCAGGAACGACCGAATTGAAATAACCCGCCGACCATTCCATATAAGTTTTGAGCTCTTTACCTGTCATCTGGTAAACCGTGATTTCCCCCCCTGCGTATTGGTAGTTGTAGGCAATATCTTTTGCTTTGATCGGGCCAACATCTAATTCAGCCTTATCATTGTCAATCTGCAGGGCAATGACATTGGCTTTCGGTGCATAGAAGAAACTGGCCTCTTGGAACAAGGCACTAATTCCTGTGTCTTGGACATGAACTTGAGGAATGCCACGAATTTCATCATCAGGGACAAGATCAACGCCGATCAATTGTGCCACCTCACGATTAGCCATCTCACGCAAGCGTTCATGATAAGGCTGATATAGGGCTTCCATTTTCTTATCGGATTCAGTGCCTTTGATCTTATAAGTGAAGCTGTCTTTGTTGATTAATGTGTATTGCCCATTGCGCTCTTCAAACTGGAGATCCACACGTGACAACGCTCGGCCATATTTGTCTGGCTCAGTAATGATCACGCCATTGACCACAGCTTTGTCGATACGGGTATGCATGTGGCCAGCGACAATGGCATCTAGCTCCGGGTTTGCATTAGCAATATCTGAAACCCCAGTATTGGCAATGTCATTTTCATTGTCTAACCCCATATGAGCGACCAGTACTAGAGCATCAACCTGATCATCTAGCTTTTCAATGACTTTTTTCACTTCCAGAGTTGGATTAGTGAACGTCACCCCTTGAAGGCGATTGGTACCTTCGGCAAATACTTGCGTCATGGGAGTATCCATACCAATCACGCCGATCTTGATTCCTCCTCGCTCAATCACGGTATACCCAGGCAGGAATGGATTACCATCAGGACGCTTAATATTGCCGCCTAACGACTGCCCCTTAAACTGAGTGAGCGAGCGATTTAGTACACCTAGCCCGAAATCAAACTCATGATTACCTAATACCCAGACATCGTACTCCATCTCATTGAAACCGAGCATCATCGGATCGACTGGCTCATCTTTGAATGTCTCGACAAAGTTACCTTGGATGGTGTCGCCCGCGTCGACTAAGATCGTATTCGTTTCTTCCGCTCGTATTTTTTTCACCTTAGTCGCTATCTGACTTAAGCTGCCACGCATATTCGCTTTATCTGCTGCGTAGTCCCAAGGCATAAAGTGACCGTGAAGATCGGAAGTTCCCAATATGGTGACTTGGTGGATATCTCCTTCTGCGGCAATACTGGGCAAAGAGAGAGACAACAGAATGGCACTGGTTAGTAGGGTCTTTTTCATTTTTATTCATCCAGTCGTTTAAAAACAAAATGAATACTAAGGAGAGGGAAGAACAACAAATGTGATTCAAATCAACCAAATACAAACTTGTAACATTCCATTGCAGCCAATTGGGAGACAAGACTCACAACCAACAGCTTTTACACGTTAATAATAGTGCAGATGCAAAAAAGCCCCGACTTAGAATCGAGGCTTTTGGGAATCTTGCTACAGATTAGATCTGTGGAGTTTCTGTCGCTACACCATGGTTTTGACCACGATGACGAAGCAAGTGATCCAACACAACAATCGCTAACATCGCTTCAGCAATCGGCACTGCGCGGATACCCACACAAGGATCGTGACGACCTTTGGTGATGAGTTCTGTTGACTCACCTTGCTTAGTGATCGTCTCGCCCGGTACGGTAATACTCGATGTCGGCTTAAGCGCGATGTTAGCCACGATATCTTGTCCAGTCGAAATACCACCAAGAATGCCACCTGCGTGATTGCTGCCAAAGCCATCAGGCGTCAGGATATCGCGATGCTGGCTGCCTTTTTGGCTAACAACGTCAAAACCGTCACCGATCTCAACACCTTTAACCGCATTGATGCTCATTAGAGCGTGAGCAATATCGGCGTCCAATCGATCAAAGACTGGCTCGCCTAGGCCAACCGGTACATTGGTAGCGACAACCTGTAACTTAGCGCCGATGGAATCACCTTGCTTTTTCAGGTCGCGAATCAGTTGGTCAAACGCTTCAACCTTATCAGCGTCAGGGCAGAAGAAAGCGTTGTTTTCGATTTCGTCCCAATCAACCTTGTCAATTGACACATCACCCATTTGCGACAAGTAAGCGCGAATCTCAACGCCAAACTCTTGCTTGAGGTACTTCTTAGCTATTGAGCCTGCTGCCACTCGCATCGCTGTTTCACGAGCAGATGAGCGACCACCGCCACGGTAATCACGCACACCATATTTTTGATGATAAGTGTAATCCGCATGACCTGGACGGAATTTGTCTTTAATTTCTGAGTAGTCTTTCGAACGTTGGTCTGTGTTCTCAATCAACAACCCAATTGACGTGCCGGTTGTTTGGCCTTCAAACACACCCGAAAGAATTTTGACTTCATCCGGTTCGCGGCGTTGGGTGGTATAGCGAGAAGTGCCTGGACGACGACGGTCCAAATCAACTTGAATATCTGCTTCCGTGATTTCCAGACCCGGAGGGCATCCGTCAACGATACATCCTAGTGCGATACCGTGACTTTCCCCGAATGTCGTTACTCGGAAATGTTGTCCGATACTGTTTCCTGCCATTACTTCCTCAAACTTGTCAGCTCTGTAAATTGAGCTTTACACTTTAATTTTTCATTATTTCATAGTGTCTTTATTACGGTTTGATGTAAACCCCAAAGCGCAACTATTTTGCTATTCTCCACGCACAAAAAAACGCCGAGCCAGAAACAACTCTGACTCGGCGTTTAATCGTAAGACAAAGACCGCTTAGTCTTTGTAGATAGAAAACTCTTCCGCGTGAGCAAGCATTTGTTCACGAGTCAACATGAATACGCCGTGACCACCGTTTTCGAACTCAATCCAAGTAAATGGAATATGCGGGTATTGCTCCATCATATGGATCATCGAGTTACCCACTTCACAGATAAGAATACCGTTATCTGTCAAGTAATCTGGTGCGTTAGCCAGAATACGACGAACCAACTTCAAGCCATCTGTGCCGGCAGCCAAACCGAGCTCTGGTTCATGGGTGAACTCATCTGGCAAGCTGTTCATATCTTCTTCGTCCACATAAGGTGGGTTAGATACGATTAAATTGTACTTCTCTTTTGGCAGATCACGGAACAGATCAGAACGGATCGGGAAAACTTGTTGCTCCATGCCGTGGTCTTGGACGTTTTGCTCAGCCACTTGTAACGCATCGGTCGAAATATCGATTGCATCGACTTCGGCATCTGGGAAAGCATGTGCACATGCGATCGCAATACAGCCGCTGCCGGTACACAAGTCCATGATACGTACAGGCTCTTCAACCAACCATGGTTGGAACTCTGCTTGGATTAGCTCGCCGATTGGTGAACGTGGAACCAGTACGCGCTCATCTACAAAAAACTCTAAGCCACAGAACCAAGCGCGATTGGTTAAATAAGCCGTTGGGGTACGATCGTTAATGCGTTTCACTACGCGTTCAACCACGCGTAAGCGTTCGCTGCTCGTCAAACGAGAATTTAAAACATGTGGAGGCACGTCAATTGGTAGGTACAACGTTGGAAGGACTAGCTGCACAGCTTCATCCCAAGCGTTATCAGTACCGTGACCGTAAAATAGGTTGGCGGCGTTGAAGCGACTCACTGTCCAACGAATCATATCTTGAAGCGTGTGTAATTCTGATACCGCTTCTTCTACAAAAATCTTATCCAAAATTGCCTCCGAAAAGCGCTACAATACTGCCTATAGCATTTTTAAAACTATTTGATTTCCCATGAGCAAAAAAGACACCGAGATCGATGACGATTTCGCCTTATTTCAGGATGCAGTACAAGGCGTAAAAAAGTTGTCACAGGATACCATAATCCAGCAACCAAAAAGAAATACTAAGCAAAAAGAAATCACGCGTACCAGCCGTGAAGCAAGCGATTCTGAATTCTATTTTTCAGACGAGTTTGTACCGCTTTTAAGCGAAGACGGCCCTACCCGTTATGCACGCGATGACGTCTCAACGTATGAGGTAAAACGGCTACGTCGCGGCGTCTACGTACCGGATGTTTTTTTGGACATGCACGGTATGACACAGCAAGAAGCCAAACGAGAGCTGGGCTCGATGATCGCTTACTGCATTAAAAATGAAATCTCCTGTGCCTGTGTTCAACATGGTATTGGTAAACACATTCTTAAACAGAAAGCGCCGCTTTGGTTGGCTCAACATCCGGATGTAATGGCTTTCCACCAAGCACCGCTAGAGTTTGGCGGTGATGGCGCATTGCTGGTATTGCTTTCCATTCCAGAAAAATAGTGACCACAGTGTGATTTTAAAGGGGGCTTTTATGCCCCCTTACTCTTGTCACTAACCGTCATAGGTTAGGTTGGTAACACTAGCCGCTATTGCCTTAAATCAGGAGGGATCGGCAGCTCGGACGTTTTGAGATTCGGTCGCTGGCCACCACGTTTTCGATATTGCTTAAGTTGGAACACATAAGCCAACACCTGTGCGACAGCGGTAAACAGACCATCTGGAATTTCTTGTTCAAGCTCGGTTGAATGGTACAAAGCCCTCGCAAGTGGTGGTGCAGGAATAACGTAGATATCGTGTTCGCGAGCGATTTCACGAATCTTAAGAGCCATATGGTCAGTACCTTTGGCCACAACTATAGGCGCTCTATCGGAATTCTGTTTATAGCGTAGTGCGACCGAAAAGTGCTCCGGGTTGGTGACGATCACATCAGCCTGAGGAACCTCAGCCATCATACGTCGCTGCGCCGCTTCACGCTGCAACATACGAATTCGCCCTTTGACTTCAGGCTTACCCTCGGTCTCTTTGTATTCATCTTTCACTTCCTGCTTGGTCATCTTCAGTTGATTGGCGTGTTGCCAGATCTGAAATGGAATATCGATTGCGACCACAATCAGCAAAGTACAGCTGATAAGAAGGATAAAATTAAGCAGAATGTCCAGTGAATGGAAAATGTTTTGCGGAAACACGTCCATACTCAGTTGGAACAGGTCTTCTTTAGCGGCATTGATCAGGTAGAAAGCCATACCGGATACCAAAGCCACTTTGAGTATTGACTTGATAAGCTCAACCCAACTCTGTAAACCCACCATGCGTTTTAAACCACTGAGTGGGTTCATCTTCGACCATTTTGGCATCGCAGCTTCGACGGAAAAGCTGATTCCTCCGACTCCCGCCGCCCCAGCAACCGCAGCGATAAACAGCGTCACTAGGATAAGAATAAGCGGTAAGATAAGGCTCGTGAGCGACCCCAACGCTAAATCAAACAATTTAACTTGGTCAAAGATCTCTTCTCGTGAAAGCGTGAAAAGGCGTTCCATTACGGTAAACAGCGCACGTGCCAATGACTCGCCAAACCACATGAGCGAAACTGCACCTACCACTAATACCGATACTGACGCCAGTTCTTTAGACCTTGCAACCTGCCCTTTTTCTCGGGCCTGTTGCAAGCGTCTGGGCGTGGCGTCTTCGGTACGTTCTTGACCGTCGGATTCTGCCAACCTAATCTCCCACGATTAACAATCTAAACGAATAAAGCGACATATCTGCTGCTCTCCTTGCAACCAGAATAGTTCATAATGGCTATACAATCCGCCAAGGATGTACCAACACAACAACAAACCAACAATCAATGCGAAGGCAAAACCGAGCGAGAAGATGTTCAACTGAGGCGCCGCACGAGTCATTACACCAAACGATAAGTTAATCGTCAGCAGGGCAATAATGCCTGACAACGACATACTCAACGCCACCTTAAACATTATGCCTAACCAAAGAGCAAGTTCGCGAAAGTCGACCGTTGTTAACGAGCCCGCACCGATAGGCAAAGACTTAAAGCTCATCACCACCAGCATGATCATTTTGAGGTGACCATCAGTCGCAAGGAAAAACATCGTCGCTAAGAACATAAAAAGTTGACCAAGCAATGGCGTATTTTGACCATTGGCGGGGTCAACCATAGAGGCAAAACCTAAGCTCGACTGCATACCCAAAATTTGACCCAAAATAACAAAGGTTTGAATCATAAACTGAGTGACAGTGCCCATGGCAACACCAATGACGATTTGTTCCAATAAGGTCATAAAGCCCTGAAAGGAAAGCAATTGAATGTCTTCAGGTACGGCAGGAATGGCTGGCATCACAGCGAAGGTGATCGCCAAACCAAGATAGAGTCGAACTCGGGTTGAAACAAAACGCGCCCCTGTTACCGACATCACCATTAACATGGCAGATATACGGGTATAGGGCCAAAAGTAGTTCGCAAGCCAATCTAAGACAATACTAGCCGGGTATTCCATAGGCTAATACAGCACCTGAGGTAGCCGCTCTATCAAGTTAAAAAAGAACTCCATCATCATCTGCGTCATCCAATGAGCAAACAACATCAGGGCTAATAGCGTCACAATCAGACGCGGCAAAAAGCTTAATGTCTGTTCGTTGATCGAGGTGGCGGCTTGAAAAATAGCGACAACGAGACCGATCAACAAGCTAGGGATAATGATGGCACACACCATAATGAGTACCATCCATAGCGCATCACGAAACAGTTCGACAAATATTTCTGGAGTCATGGTGTTCTCCCGCTACAAGGCAAAGCTGCCGGCTAACGTCGAGAGGATCAAATTCCAACCGTCCACCAACACAAACAGCATCAACTTGAACGGCAAAGAGACGATCATCGGCGACAGCATCATCATACCCATAGCCATCAATACCGACGCCACCACCAAGTCGATGATCAAAAATGGCAAGAACAGCATAAAGCCTATCTGGAATGCGGTTTTAAGCTCAGAGGTGATAAAAGCAGGAATGAGAACGGCCATCGACACGTCTTCCGGATTATTAACTGTTGCACCCGATATATTAACGAAGGTTTCCAAATCCTTAACGCGTGTTTGCTTGAGCATAAAATCTTTCATGGGTGCCTGCGCCAAATCGAACGCTTCGCGAGCAGAGATCTGTTCATTGATGTATGGCTGCACTGCCGCTTCATTAATCTTGTTGAGCACTGGCGACATGATGAAGAAAGTCAAAAAGATAGCGATACCAATGATCACCTGATTCGATGGTGTCTGTTGGAGACCCATCGCCTGACGCAGAATCGACATCACCACCACAATTCGAGTGAAGGAAGTCATCAAAATAACCATGGCAGGCAAAAAGCCCAACATCGTCATCAAGGCCAATATTTGCAGGTTAATCGAGTAATCTTCGCTGCCATCCGGATTGGTCGTCATCGTAAAGGCAGGAAGGCCTCCCCCTCCACCAGTAAAGCTACCAGTAGTGATGGTCCTGTCGGCACCCTGCTCTTGGCTCATCGCACTGACGGTAACTGATTCCGACACAGCGGCATTATTTGGAATCGGCGTGTCGATCTCTTCTTGCGCTCCAACGATGGCTGAAAAAACAGACAAGATCAGAGCGAGTACAAGGGCAGAAAATGAGCTAGTTTTTATCATTCTTTTTTATCAGCTGACTGAGTTGATTAGCGAAAGGGCTGGTCGCGAACCCAGGTTTATTCAGCTCCTCCTGAGATAAGGGCTTATCCAACTTGGAAATCAATTGAATGGATTGAGGGGTTACCCCGACGAGAAACTGCTCTTCCCCAGCTTGCACAATCATAATACGTTCACGAGTCCCAACTGGGATTTGACGCAATACGCTTAATCCTTGTTGATTCACCATTGCGGGTACGCGCATTCGTTTAAGCAGCCAAGCTAAAAATAAGATGAAGGCTATAACGAACAAGAGCGACCCAAAGGTGGTCGCCCAGTCTAGTTGGCCACCAGGGGTGGCGGCCAGTGTAGAAGAAGAGAATAGAGCCAGCGTTACAACTAAGCCGCTCTTGCGCTTGTACGCCATATGCTACCTTAGCTTCTTAATACGCTCAGTTTGACTAATCACATCGGTTAGACGAATACCAAACTTGTCATTGACCACAACGACTTCGCCATGTGCGATCAAGGTACCGTTAACTAACACATCCAGTGATTCACCCGCTAAACGTTCAAGCTCAACCACTGAGCCTTGGTTTAACTGCAATAAGTTACGAATGCTGATTTGTGAACGCCCGACTTCCATCGAAATAGTGACCGGAATATCGAGAATCGTATCCAGCTTGCGGCGCTCATCATCAGAGATAGGACTCGAGGTATCTTCGAGCTCATCAAGCTGAGCGGACATCACTTCATCGACATCAATTTCAGGTGCACTTGGATCTTCACCTAAGGCTGCAGCCCATTCGTCAGCCAATTTTTGGTCGTCACTTGGTTCCATACCTAATACCTACAATTCTCTATTAATCTTCGATTTCGCCATCGTCATCTTCCAATTCTGAGATGACATCTTTACCTAAGAAGGCAATATCGGTTTTGACCACATCTGGTCGTTTGATTTTTTCTGACACCTGAACCGCTAAGTTTTCACCTGAGCGGCCCATCTTCACTCGGAAAGTCGGCAGCTCTTCGACAAACATAGTTGCATGCTCAGGCATAGTGATAGGGATGATGTCTCCAGGTTGGAGCTCCATCAAATCACGCAATGATATGTCTTGCTCCAACAAGTTAACGCGGAAATTAACTGGCACATCCATGATCTCTTCACGCAGTGCCGTACTCCAACGAACGTCCGTTTCCATCTTGTCCGACTGGACACCAGCATCCAGGAGTTCACGGATCGGCTCGACCATTGAATAAGGCATAACAACGTGGAAATCGCCACCACCACCGTCAACCTCGATATGGAACGAGCTTACGACGATAACTTCTGTCGGGCTTACAATATTAGCCATACTTGGGTTAACTTCAGAATCCAAGTATTCAAACTCGACGCCCATTACTGGCGACCAAGCTTCTTTATAGTCTTCAAAAACGATTTTCAGCAGCAGCTGGACAATTCGGCGCTCGGTAGGCGTAAATTCACGCCCTTCGATTCGAGCATGAAAACGGCCATCTCCACCAAAAAAGTTTTCCACCAGGATAAACACCAAACGTGCTTCCATGGTGATCAAGGCGGTACCCTTTAATGGTCGAAAGCGCACCATGTTCAAACTTGTCGGTACGTACAAAGTATTTTGGTATTCACCAAACTTCATCATTTGCACGCCGTTGATCGACACTTCCGCTGTTTTTCGGAGCATATTGAACAAGCTGATTCGCATGTGTCGTGCAAAGCGCTCATTGATAAGCTCCAATGTCGGCATTCGACCACGAACAATGCGGTCTTGAGAGGAGAAGTCAAAGTCGACAGCACTGGTGTCACTGGCAACCGCTTCCTCTTCGACCTCGTCTACGTCATCAACACCGTGGAGTAGCGCATCAATTTCGTCTTGGCTTAATAGATCGGTCACAGGTCACCTATTGAATGACAAAATCGGTAAATAGAACGCGCTCAATCACAGGCTGTCCTACTGCACGAGATAAACTGGCTTTGATATCTTCAGTCGCTTTGTCACGCAATTCAATTCGACCATTCGCAGTACGCAGCTGCTCGACTGTTGCTGAAGCGAAGGTACTCAATAGCGAGCTTTCAACCAAAGGGGAGTGATAACGGGCGAGGTTTTCGTTTTCAGTACCGCGCACCATAAGCTGAACTTTAATTTGAACTAAGCGGTCTCGCTTATCGCCGGTCACATTGAAAATAAATGGCTGGGCGATGTTTACGTAAGCAACAGGCTCAGTGGAGACCACGACTTCCTCTTGGGCAGCGGCTTCCTCTGCTGCTGGTTCATCGGAACCCATTAAAAAGAATGCGGCGCCACCACCACCGAGTAGAAGAACGACAACCGCAACAATGATGATAATTAACTTACCTTTCCCTTTGGGTGCTTCTGTTTCGACTTCTTCGACTGCCATAACTTAACGTTCTCTTTATGTTGGTATTTTACAGTTTAAGCGTAATAACTAATTCCATCACGCTTTGCAGCGACATTCAAATCAAGATTGATGTCTGGTTCAAGGTTTTCTTCACCTAACTGCGCTTGATTGCTGCTACCTTGACCAGTTTGCCCCTGTCCACCAGCAGCGTATCGATTTTGCTGCTGACCACTCGCTTGCTGCTGTACCGAGGTATCCCCCAGTTGAACACCTTGCTGAGCGAGCATTTCACGTAAACGAGGCATAGATTGTTCTAGCACATCTCGCGCTTGCTGATTCGCAACCGTAAAGTGAACCGTTGCCCCATCACCATTCATGTTCATGCGGATCTGCATTCGACCCAATTCTGGCGGGTCAAGGCGAATATCAATATTTTTCAGGTTCTTAGATAGCATCATCTGGACACGTTCTGCAACTTGTTCTCCCGCCATATCTCGATTAAGTTGCAAAGGAACTTGCTGGGCCGCTTGTTCTGCGCGTGCCAAGTTTTGAGCATTAGCGGTTTGCGAAACGCCCGCAGCTTGAGACAACTGCTGTGCAAAACCAGATTCTCCCGCCGAACCAGCGTCTGGCTGTGTTGCCTTACCGTTCGCTAATGTGCCAACCGCCTTTGCGCCCATCGCCGCTTTAAGCATGGCTTGTTCACTCATCGCAGAGTTAGCGGCTACATTAACCGGTGCACTCGCAGCAGCATGCGCCATCGCCTGAAGTTGGTTAGCGGTCACCTCCGAGTTGATTGCTGGTGCGGTTGCGGCATTAAGCTGAGCAGTGGCATTCATTTGAGTTGCTTGCTGTTGAGTCAATGCTTGATGGACAGATTGAGCAACGGCCGCTTGCTGAGCTTTGCTGTGTTGTTGAGTCTGCAGCACAACATCGTCAGCAATCACAACTTCCTCGCTTGCGCTCGCCCAAGGAATCGCCGCAGTGGTAGCACTAGCTGCTAACGTCATATCAGTCGCTACATCAGCCGTGCTGGTCGCAGCTTCGCTCACCTCAAGGCCTTGTGTCGCAGTCCGAGCCATCATAACAGGCTCGCCTTTAGTCGATTGCAGTTTAGATTCTGCGACTTTGGCACTCGCAGTACCTCCAACTAGCGCAGAAGTCGCAATAGATTGCGCGTCAGACTCGCTCTCACTTGATTCCACTTCAGCTAAATCAGTTGGGCGTGTTTGAACAGGCGCACCATCGACCATTTTCAGTTCAGCGCTTGTCTGAGCCTTTAGCGCCTCTAATTCAGATAGCTCAGAGGCATTTTCTACTCGCTCATCGCCCTGAATAACGATTTCTTCACCATCGACAACAATCACTGGTTTGGCATCACCAATCTGATCTGACACTGCCCCTTTTTCAGATTGTACGGCTTGACCAGCAGTAACGAATTTATCAACCGCGACGTCTTGAGAACTGGTTTGCGTTCTCGCAATCTCGGCTTCTATTCGCTCTTCGTCAGACGTAACAACCTTGTTGCTTTCAATAAAAGGCTTGGCAGACGCAGGAATCGTTGCAAGTGGCTCTTCATCACCAACCGCTTGCACTTGGTCTACGCTCAAATCCGCCTTAGCGCTAGAGTTCAACCTTGGTTCAGTAACGAGTTCAGGGTTAACGGCACTCTCTTGAGCAAGCTTCTCTTGTGGATTGATGGTTTGGCGGCTTTGCTGTGCGTTGGATTGTTCAGCCTCATCGCTCACTTGAACGACAGCTTGCGACTCTTGAGGCAAAGCCTTGCCGCTAGAGTTTTGCAGTGCACTATTAGACTGATCGAGCCGCTTTAACACTTCTTCATTGTCGGCAATGATTTTTTCAGCTTGCGTCGACGTTGTTTTCTCTTTGCTAGACTGCGTAGCAGCTTGGTCTATAGCCTCTTTATCACCACGCACTGGCACATTTTGATCAGGCTCTGACTCGGTGCTGTTGGCAAGTTGTGGATCGGCTTTCGTCGGCTTTTTAGCGCCATCGGCCTCATCGGCGGATACATCACCATCTTCACTAAGTAACTCATCAACCGACGTATTTTCTGCACCCAGTGTATTTTTGACCTCCACATCCCCTTCGCTACTCTCTGGAGATTCTGTACTGGTCGTTACTTCAGCTTGCTCCGCTTTAACGCTTTTCTCTCCCTCTGAAGACTCACCTTTGATTAAAGCAGACAATTTGGCAAAAAAACCTTGTGAAGAGGCTTCTTCACTGACTTCACTACTGCCATCAGTCGCAACTTTTGTCGCTTTAGGGCTATCAGTAACGGTTGATAGATTTATATTCATAGTCAAACACCTGCGCAAGCTGAACGGTAAGCTCGATTAAGGCGGCAAATTGCCGTGCCGAAAACTAAGTTTGCATAATCTACTGCAAGAAGTGAGCCACATCACAGGAAGGAAGGGTGATGTTAGTTCGATAACCGCCGAGAAAACTGTAAGGTCGCAAACTCATCCATCTGTTTTTGCTCGCGTGCATTTTCTAAATGGACTTTTTCTTTTTGCTTTTTCTCTATTAACCACTCATAAGAGCGACGTTGTTTACGGCTTTCTAACCAGTTCTGTTCACAGCTTTGAACTTGATCTTTGAAGTGCGTTTCGGCCTGCTTTTGCTTAGCTAATGTTTCATCTAGCGTAGTCAAGAAGCGATTGAGGTGGCTATATTGGCTCGCAGTCAGTCCTTGTTGCCCGCGCTCTACAAGTTGCTTGCAGTAATCGAGGCGGTATTTTTCGATCTGTTCAAGTTGCTGATAGTAGCCGTCCAGTTCGGTTCTTGCTTGAGTAAGCGCCAAGACCGCTTGATTCTCTCGCTCTTTGGCTTGCTCTAATAGAAACTCAAGTGCATTATCCATCTCCGGTTACTCCCCTTGCAGCAAACCACGCAGCATATTGACACACATATCGTATGGCACGCTCTCTTTCATTGCTTGTTGCAAGTAGCCGTCCAGCTTTGGCTTGATGGTGAATGCACCATCAATCGCAGGATCGGTTCCCGGCTTGTAAGCTCCGATGGAGACAAGATCTTGGTTTTTACGACAAATAGACAGCACTTGGCGCACAGCTTTTGACATCAACACATGCTCTTCGCTGGTGATTTGTGGCATCACACGACTGACCGACTTCTCGACATCAATCGCAGGGTAATGCCCGGCATCGGCCATTTCTCGAGACAAAACGACGTGACCATCCAGAATAGCCCGTGAGGCATCTGCGATTGGATCTTGCAGATCGTCCCCTTCCGTCAGCACAGTAAAGAAGGCCGTAATAGAGCCTTGATCAGGGCTGCCATTGCCCGCACGCTCTACCAGTGCAGGGAGCTTGGCAAATACAGAAGGTGGATAACCTTTGGTCGCTGGCGGCTCACCAACCGAGAGTGCGATCTCACGTTGAGCCTGAGCAAAACGGGTTAATGAATCCATGAGAAGTAGCACATCTAACCCCTGATCACGGAAGTACTCAGCAATAGTCAGCGCGGTTTGACAGCCTTTCAAGCGCATAAGCGGTGAGGAATCCGCAGGAGCAGCAACAACGACCGAACGTTGCCGTCCATCAACGCCTAAGATTTCTTCAATAAATTCTTTAACTTCGCGTCCACGTTCACCAATTAGGCCAACCACGACCACTTGTGCAGTGGTCCCTCGGGTCATCATTCCCAGTGTGACAGATTTACCCACACCAGAGCCTGCAAAAAGACCGATACGTTGACCTTTACCCACAGTCAACAGGCCGTTAATGGCCTTGATACCTACATCGAGAGGCTCTGAAATCGGTTTTCTTGCGAGGGGGTTAATTGGGTCTGCATTAAATGAAGCGCGTTTTTCAGTATAGATTGGGCCGAGGCCATCAAGAGGGTTACCGACACCGTCAATAACGCGGCCCAGCAATTCCATTCCAACAGGTAGACCCGTTTCGCTGGTTAACGGAGTCACTTTCGCACCGGGAAGTACTCCCGTGATCTGCTCGCTGGGCATCAAATAGAGATTATCACCAGAGAAGCCGACCACTTCCGCTTCCATCTCACCATGCATGGTTTCGACACGACACAAGCTACCAATTGGGGCACGACAACCTGTCGCCTCTAACGTCAGACCGACAACACGTACTAACTTACCTGAGGCAACTGGGCGACAAGTTAAGCCTTCCGTTTTGTATTGAGTCAGGCGTTCTGCGAGCGCTAACACTACTCACCACCTTGGTGACGATTCACCCCACAGAAACTTTGGATGACACTGCGAATGCGTTCTTCCATTCGATAGTTTACACTCGACTCTCCCGCTTCAATCTGCACATCACCGCGATTGAGTGCAGGCTCAGACATTAATGTCCAGTTACGGAAATCTAATTCTTCTTCTCCGTATGAGGAGCGAATGATTTCGACGTCGTCTGGGTGAAGCTTAAGAGTGATGGAATGTCCAGAAATAGGCAGTGATTCTACCGATTGCTTAATGGTATCTAGAATCACTTGCGGATTGGTTTGAACTTCAACATGGACCACCTCTTTGACGAGCGTGAGCACCATATCGACGAGCTGTTTTTCTACTTGGGCGTTCATCAACTCAAGAGGTTGAGCAAACTGATTCGCGAGGCCAACAAAAGTCTGTACTTGCTGTTGGATAAACTCTTGGCCAGAAGCAACACCTTCCAACTTTCCAGCTTCTACGCCTTCTTGATGTCCCTCTTCTAAACCTTGCTCTTTGCCTTTCTCGTAACCTTGCTTAAAACCAGCTTCTTGGCCTTGGTGCAACCCCTCCTGATACGCTTGCTGCTTGATCAATTCGATTTCTTGATCGGTCAGCTCAACAGGGGCCTCCTCAGTTGGCTCTGGCAAATTGGGCATCCAACTGGGGTCGTAGTTCATCGCGGTCTCTTTCGCTTTCGCACGCGTGTCAGAGGTATAGTCTGGCATACCCCAACGCTCCGCTTTCTGAACAACTTCGTCATCATCTAAACGCAAAAAACCGCGCTTTCTATCCCCAACCATAGTTGCCTACTTAATTGCTATTGTTACAAGAATTCATCTGCACCGCCGCCCAGCATGAGCTCACCTGAGTCAGCCATTCGACGAGCAATCGCCAGAATCTCTTTCTGCGCAGCTTCCACATCCGATACCTTAATCGGCGGCATCGCTTCAAGGTCATCACGCATCATCTCAGCGGCACGTTTAGACATATTCTTAAAGATCTTCTCACGCAGTCCCTCATCAGCACCTTTCAGTGCACGCTGCAATGCGTCTTGAGGAACATCACGCAGCAATTTTTGAATACCTTGATCGTCCACTTCGATAAGGTTCTCGAATACGAACATAAGATCTTGAATCTGCGTAGCCATATCTTCGTCTTGGTCGCGGATCTGGTCCATCAAAATACCTTCGACGTTGTTGTCCATGTAGTTCATGATCTCGGCTGCTGCCTTCAGGCCGCCAATCTTGGCCGCTTGCGCACCTGCTTGACCAGCGAACTGTTTCTCCATGATTTCGTTCAGCTCCGCCAGTGCAGAAGGCTGAACTTCTTCAAGGTTAGCAATACGCATCATCAAATCGAGACGGTCACGCTCAGCAAACTGAGACAAGATTTCCGCTGACTGATCCGGTTCAAGGTAAGACAAAACGATGGTTTGAATCTGAGGGTGTTCATTGATGATAATGCTGGCAACTTGACGAGGGTCCATCCATTTAAGTGAATCAAGCCCCTTAGAGCCGGTGCCCAATAGAATTTGGTCGACCAAGTTGTTCGCTTTGTCTTCACCAAGGGCTGCCACCAATGCGTTACGCATAAAGTCTTCGCTGCCCATACCAATGTTGGTGTATTTTTGGATATCCTCCAAAAAGGCGCGATGCACGGCACCGACTTTGTCTTGGCTTAAGTCAGCAGCACGCGCCATGGCACTACCTACTCGTTGAACTTGTTTGGGTTCAAGGTGGCGAATAATACCCGCAGCGTCTTCTTCGTTAAGACTTAACAACAGAATCGCCGCGCGCTCTTCACCCGGAATGGTTGATATATCCACGGTGTTCTCAACTACCTCACCGCCTTCCTCTTGCTGGGGTACTATTTCGTTAGGCATCTTGCATCCAATTCTTAACTACCTGCGCCGCAAGCTCTGGCTCATTCGCCACCAGCGCTCGGACTGCTTTCAACACGTCTTCGTCTTTGTGTAAGTTCGGCAAATCAATACTTGAACCAAACTCGAATAGCTCACCACCTTCTAGATCACTACCAATCAAGCTAGTTTCACCGTCCGCGCCAATCGGCATTCCGTCTGGGCCGTACAGTTGATCATCATCTTCATCAGAAGCAGGGTTGAGCAGTTTCTTCATTGCTGGGCGAACCAAGACAAGGACAACTACGATTATAACCAGCGCACTTGCAAACCAACGAACCCAGTCGTTGAAGTTAGGGTGTTCCCAAATTGGCACATCGGCCATCACTTCAACTTCAGGTTCAGCAAACTGCATGCTCAATACATTCAACAGGTCACCACGCGCTTCACTGAAACCAACAGCACCGATCAGCACTTGACGGATCGACGCCAAATCGGCTTCAGACAACGGTTGATAAGTGGTTTCGCCGGTATCTGGGTTAACGATGGCACGATTCTTAATCGCAACCGCTACGGTTTGGCGATTGACCACCCCAGTTTGGCGACGTTCATGGCTTATCGTGGTGTCGAGTTCAAAGTTTCGCGTGGCTTCTTTATGCACTGAGCCTTGGCCTGTTCCGCTACCATCTTTCATTTGCGCGACATCTTGAGGGATAGACGCATCAGCAGGAGGTTGGTTACTCAAGGCACCCGGTACGCCAGCTACAACACTCCCGTTATTATAGTCCTCCAGCGTGTATTCGCTGCGGGTGGAAGGGGTATTGGGGTCAAAACTTTTACGCGTTTGTTCAACTGCACTAAAGTCGAGCTCAATATCAACTTGAGCGGTATAGTTACCGAAACCTAAAATAGGGATAAGAACAGAATCAATTTTGTCACGAAGCGCTTGCTCTTGTTTACGTTCTAGCTCGTGCTCTTTACGACGAGCCGCCGACGCTGGGTCTTGAGAGCCTGAACTGAGCAAACGGCCGTGCTGATCAGTCACAGTGATGCGGTTTGGCTTCATTCCAGGAACCGCACTCGAAACCATATCAACAACGGAATCCACTTCTTCTTGCTTGAGATTAGCGCCTGTTTTTAGGGTGAGGAACACCGAAGCCGACGCTTCTTGATTGTGTCGTACGAATACGCTCTGTTTTGGTAGGGCGAGTAGCACACGTGCTTTTCGCACCTGCTTCATCTCTTCAATCGCTTTCGACAGTTGGCGTTCGCGACTGAGCTTTAAGCGTTCTAACTCTAAACGTTGTGAAACGCCAAAGCCCATATCTTGCAGCAAGATATCATCGCCGGCGTTTTTCTCTTGGTTTAACCCTGCACGGACCATATCCAATCGCAGTGAATTGTACTCACTTGTCGGTACCAAAATAGTGTTGCCGTCGAGCTTGTATTCCATCTTTTGTTGATCAAGATAATCAAGAACAGGGATCAACTCCTCGGTTTCATACGCACCGAGAGGGCGCATCTCTGGCTCTTTTACCCAGAAAAACAGCATCACGATTAACGCGACACAAATTGAGATCGAGAGAACCAACACCACCTGACGCAGTAGGTCGAGATCGCCAACGGCCATATCAAATTTAGAACTGCTTTTCTCATCCAGATCTGGATTCTGCACACCTGAGTCCATATCAGATGTGGCCAGCATAGTGCTGTCAGCACCGCCGTCAGCTACAGTAAGGTCTGTTGATTGGTTTTGCTCTGACACAGATGGCACCTATTAATTACACTGGCATGTTCATCAATTCTTTGTACGCTTCAACAAGTTTGTTGCGTACTTGGATGGTTGCTTCAAATGCAACGCTAGATTTGTTGCGCGCAATCATCACATCAGATAGAGAGACGTTTTCATCACCACGATCAAAACGCATTTGTAAGTTACCCGACGCCTTAGACAAGCTGTTGACGTTATTGATTGCGTTATTGAGTAACTCACCAAAATCAGCACCGACGGTCTGCCCGGTTGCCGCAGGTTTAGTGTTACCCGCTTCAAACATCATTGCTTGCATTTCGCTTTGGAAACCATCAATTTTCATCGATACCTCGGTCGTCAACTCTTTGACTAGAACTATTGTTGTATTTATGACGCTGCAAAGTGTGTGCCACTTCCATTTGAGCATCGAAAATAGCATGTTAGTTTGGAATATCAATCCCTGCATCACGCATTTTTGCTAACTTGTAGCGCAAGGTGCGTGGGCTGATACCTAGCTTTTCCGCCATCTCCTTACGACGGCCATTACACTCAACTAAGGTTTCAAGAATAATGGCGAACTCTTGGTCTCTTAGTTCACCACCTAATCCATTACTCGAGGAAGCAAGCTTGGCACTATCGGGTTGGGCAACTGGCTGGATTGTAGGAACAACCGTATCAGAGTTTTCGACCACCTGCTGCAGACCTGAAGCATCTTGCCAATCCAAGCCTTCTAACAGAATATGCTCAGCGCCAATTCGATTATTTTCACTCAAAATCAAAGCGCGCTGCACCACGTTATCCAACTCTCGGACGTTACCCGGCCATGTATACGCAACAAGCTTATTCGTTGCTTCAGCGCTCAGCTCAGGCACAGGCATACCTAACTTTTTACAGTTACGTTCAATTAAGTGCTGCGCGAGAGGCTGGATATCCCCTCTTCGCTCACATAGCGCAGGCCAAGCAATTGGGAATACGTTCAGACGGTAATACAAATCTTCGCGGAAATTGCCTTCTTGCACGTACAGCTTTAAGTCTCGGTTACTGGTAGCTAACACGCGCACATCAAGTTTAATACTCTTACGACTGCCCAAACGCTCAACCTCGCGCTCTTGTAGCACACGTAATAACTTGGCCTGCAGGTTGAGGTCCATCTCACTGATTTCATCCAGCAAGATTGTGCCACCTTGAGCCTGCTCAAACTTACCCGGACAAGCTTGCACCGCTCCAGTAAAGGCACCTTTTTCATAACCAAACAGTGTCGCTTCCAGCATGTTGTCTGGAATTGCTGCACAGTTAATCGCAACAAACGGCCCATCTTTACGATTCGAGGCGTTGTGAATGTAGCGTGACATTACCTCTTTACCAGAGCCACTTGGCCCCAATACCATGACGCTAGCATCTGTCTTAGCGACTTTATCCGCCAACGCGAGAAGTTTGATGCTCTTTTCATCGGCAACGACTGCATCGCCGTTGTCATCAGACTTAACAGGAGCGTAACGACTCACCATATTTAGCAAGACTTCCGGCGCAAATGGCTTTGCCATATAGTCGATCGCACCATCTTTCATTGCCGACACTGCATCTTCAATATTGGCATACGCGGTCATCAATAAAACCGGCAAGTTGGGCCAATGCTGCTTGATATTGCGAAGGAGGGCTAAGCCGCCCATACCAGCCATTTGCACATCAGATACCACGATATCGACATTGTTTGCTTTCAGTTTCACCAACGCATCTTCGGCACTGTCGGCTTCTAACCATTCGTATCCGGCTAAAGCGAGCGTATCGACTAGGGCTTCGCGTAGACCTTCATCATCTTCAACGATCAGTACTTTGCTTTGAGCCATTGTTACTCTCCAGTCTCTATTTGTTGCTCAGAATTAGTGTGGCGCTCTAGTGGAATACACATGGTAAAACATGCGCCATCACCTTGTTCCGAAATCAGCTCTAACCTTCCGTCATGCGCACGACAGACCATTTGCACTACCGCCAAACCAAGGCCGGTGCCCTGAGATCGCGTAGTGAAGAAAGGTTCCATAATTTTGTTTTGCAGTTCTTGCGGTACACCAGGGCCACTGTCTTGTACCGAAATTTTTAGCTCGTTATTTACTGGGCGGAAAAACACATCAAGTTGCGACTCTTTACCCGCAATTTGAATCGCATTCATCACTAAGTTACTTAGCGCAGATGCAATGGCATTCGCATTACCTAACAATTGCGTTTGCTCTTGTTCCACTTCAATAAAGTAGTCAATTTGGTTGTTCTTTAATGCCGTCTCTACCATAGGTGAGTACTCGGCAACTAAATCAGCAATAGTAAACGGTTTAACCACCTTGTTATCCCCGCCTTTCGCAAACAGCAGCATGTCATTCACTTGTTTTTCCAGGTCATGCAGGCGGTCCATCAGTTTAGTCTGAAATCGATCTTTGGTCGCAGGAGGAAGGTTAGGTGCCGCTAAGTTAGATGCATATAGCATAGCGCTCGATAGTGGCGTGCGCACTTGGTGAGCCAGTGAAGCGACCATTCGGCCCAACGAAGAGAGGCGCTGTAAGTCACTGATTCTAGATTGCAATAAGCGAGTCTCAGTCAGGTCAGTAATCAGGATCAGCTGGCCCGTGGTTGACGCAGATATGGCCAAACGCACTTTTCTACCATTGCGTAGAGAGATTTCATGTCCGTCATCTTCTCTTGGCGCAAAAGCTTGCTGAATTACCTCAAACCATTTTTCCCCCACCAACGGCACCTCCAATAAGCGCTGCGCTTCTGGGTTAGCTTCACAAACGGTACCTTGAGTATCCAACAAGATAACGCCAGCGGGCATCACATCCAGCACCTGCTGATAGCGTTCGACTTGTTCTTCTAATGTACCAAGTGGGGTTTGATTTTCAGTGACTGAACTGGGCTGCATGACGTATTTCTGCCTTAAAAACTACAATAGCCTAACATACAAAAAGTATGCCAGGCTATTTTCTTTATTTTTCAGACAGTTAATACAAGGTCGATAAATTGACAGTCTTCTTTTGACGGTAAACTTAGCGTTGTAAGTTGTATTTACGCATCTTCTCAACCAGAGTAGTTCGACGCATACCCAGCATATCTGCCGCGCGCGCAACAACACCACCTTGTGCCTCTAGCGCCTGATTGATCATATTGACCTCAAGCTCTGCTAACATCTCTTTAAGGTTGACCCCCTCTGGTGGGAGATCTTGCGGTGCAGACTCATTGTCTTGGAACAAGTCGCTTGACTCTAAACTGAAGTCTTCAGAGAAAATATCGTAGAACGCATCACGCTCTTGTTCTTCAACGGTTTGCGAGTTGCTATAACCAGGTTGGAACTCTGGGATATCGCTATAACGGTACTTGGTTGGCAGATGATTCACATCGACCAAGCTGTTCGGATACAGAATAATCATGCGTTCGACCAAGTTTGCCAATTCACGCACATTCCCTGGCCAATCATGTTCCATAAGCGAGTTGATTGAGCGTGGGGTAAAGCAGATTGGCTGTGCACCTTCTGCTTCCATGCGAGTCATAAGCTCTTGCAGCAACAACGGAATGTCGTTCTTACGCTCACGCAGTGCTGGCATTTCGATTGGGAACACATTCAAACGATAGTAGAGATCTTCGCGGAAAGACTCATCGTCAATCATGGTCTCCAAATTGCGATGCGTCGCGGCAATAACACGCACGTTAACGCGAATAGTCGTGTTACCACCGACTCGCTCAAAGCAGCGCTCTTGCAGTACGCGCAGGAGTTTGACCTGCATTGGCATTGGCATATCACCAATTTCATCCAAAAACAGTGTGCCACCTTCCGCTAACTCAAAACGTCCTTTACGCGAAGTAATCGCACCGGTGAACGCGCCCTTCTCATGGCCAAACAGTTCACTCTCTAAAAGGTCAGGTGGGATCGCACCACAGTTGATCGGCACAAACGGCCCACTACGGCGTGCAGAATGGTAATGAATATTACGCGCCACAACCTCTTTACCCGTTCCTGATTCACCTAAAATCAAAACATTCGCCTCAGTACTTGAGACTTGTTCAATCAAATGGCGAACTTCTTTGATGCCGAGGCTCTGGCCTACGAGGCTACGGAAAAGGGTGTTTTTTCGGGCTGAGGAAACGACATTCATTCCCTTACGACCAAGAAAATCTTTGCAGTGGCGTAAAGCATCGCTCAATTGCGGATAGTTCAGTGGGTAGTCCAACTCACCGACGTAGTGAGTCAACTCTTCGACTGGGTAAGCATGTTTACCAGCAACAAGTAAGGGGATATGGTTTGCTTGGGATAGCTTCTCGCTAAGGTTAGCAGGTAGCTTGTTGCCTGCTACGGAGCCAACGATGCACCCTGCCCATACCGACGTCCAATCAAGATCGTCGATTTGATCAGAGCTGATCGCTTCGCACTGCTCTCCAACAAATTCTAAAATATTACTGAGATTCGTTCGCGCTTGAGCGTCGTCCTCAATCACAAGTAGTTTCGCTAAACCTTGCATAGGTGAGAATAATTGCCTTTATTTTGAAACGTTGTGGCTGCTTTATGTTTTAAACGTCAATTCTAACTATAGAACAGAAATAACGATAAACAATTTATAAAATTCAGCACAAAAAAAGCCACTAGGCTAGTTAGTGGCTTCTATTCTATTTGATAAAAAAAATAAGGCAACCAAGCAATTAGTCGGTGTGATGTTAGCCCAAAACCAATTGGCGCAATTTTGGTTAGATAAGCAACTAATTGGTCATTAAGTGAGGTTAAATTCCTACATCTGATGCTGTCAGATTGTGATATTCGTTGGGAATTTGATCCCATGCAGACTTGATTTCTCGGATAATCTCAATGACATCATCGATTAATTTAGGATTATTCTGATGATTGGCTTCTGTGATCTGGGTGATCATGAACTCGTACAGCTGATCTAAGTTCTGCGCGATATCACCACCATCGTCCATAGATAAGCAGCTGCGCAAGCTGATGATAATATCAAGAGCTTTACCTAGGCGCTCACCTTTCACAGGTATGTTACCCTGCTCCATTGCCGCTTTACCTTGGATTAAACGCTCGATTGCACCAGCCATAAGCATCTGTACAATTTTATGCGGGGAGGCCGCACTCAGTTGACTATCAACTGATACCTTTTTATAAGCCTGTAGTGAACCACGCATAAACAACCCTCTTCTATAAAAATTTTTTGTATTGCTGTACAGAACGCTGACCATGTCGAAACTTTTGTAAAGACAATCCAACCTCATTGGTCTTAGCTTGCAGAAGTTCAACAACTGCTTTTGTTTCCTGAATCGCACTTTGCCACTGCGAAGAACGTGCCAATTCTGCGTCTCGTTCTATCAAGTTTAACAAGTTCTGCAATATCTGTTCCCTTGTATCGACCAAAAGTAGTAGTTCTTCAGTTTCAAATGAATCTTCCGTCACTATTGTCGAAATTTTGTGATTTAAATCACATAGGATTTCTATTTTCTGGCTGAATTCATTATCCAAGTGCATTCATCATTCCGGCTAATTGCGATTGCATTTTACTTGTTGCATCTTGCATCGCCGTAAATTTGGCATGGGTGCGTTTCTCCAAGCTTTCCATGCGGCGATCCAGTGCCGCTTGATCATCTTGCAGTTTATACGTGCGCTCAAGCATGCTTTTTTCACGAGTTCGAATGGAACCCGTCACACCAGTTAAGCCTTGAATTGCATCCTCAACTTTTTTCGCGAACCCCTGATTACCGCCAAAAAAGTCTTCAAGCTTGTTGAAGTTATTATTGAGCTGGCGATCCAGCATCTGGTAATTGATCTCCAAATTACCCTGACGCGTCGTGGTAATACCAAATTCAGTTAAGGTTTTTAAATCCTCAGGTGCAGGCTCAACTTGAGAAGAGAAGACCGACTTCAAACGCGCATCAGCGCTACGTACTACGCTGTCACCCGATAAAGGACCCGCCATACCCGTGCGCGGATCAACACCAGCCAAGTCTTTGGATAGTTGGTAAAACTGATTGTAAGCGGCGACAAATTTCTCGATGTCGTCACGGACACCTTGGCGGTCATATTCAATGTCTATTTCAGACACAGGCTTACCCGCTTCAGTGCGTCCTTTTAAGGTTAAATCAACCCCCTCAATGGCATCTTCAATGATGTTGTTATCACTGGATAGTTGTGCCACGCCATCGAGCATTACTTTCGCATCTTGCGCTGACTGAACTTCCGTCATCCCGTTGTAAGTATCGAAAGAGGACTGTGCCGCTTTTAAATCTTGTTGAGCTTTATCAACACGTTCCAAATACTCACGCTCTTCTTTGGTGAGTTTAGCGCGCTCAAGCTGTTTCGCTTCTTCCGGGGTTAACTCTCCGTTTGCGACTTTACGATCGAGTTCCGCCTTTTCATTGGCCAATTGTTGCTCGATTTGAGCTTGTTTCTCTTCGAGTTTGGCTTGCGCTTCTTTCGGCGTCACATATGAGTCGGTCAAGGTGCCTGAAGCCGTATTTGACCAGCCAGGAACATCACCGGATTTCTCCAGAGCTTTATCATCGAGCTCTGGTTCTGGTTCCCAGTAAGAGTCAAGTAAGGTTCCCGATGCCGTTTCGGTCCAGCCGGGAATGCGCTCTTCTGGCTTCAGATACTTATTCGCTTCAACCCCTGCTTTCGCCGCAGCTGCAGCTGCTTGATTTGATAGCTCGTTATCCGCACTGGCATCTTTGGCTGCATTAGGGTCGGCTTTAATTGCCGCTTGTTTGGCGTTATCGGCAATCTCTTGGTCGACAACTTTTGCCGCCTCAATGTTTTTTTGCGCGATCTTGTCTGCGAACTCTTGCTCTTTAGGAGAGAGAGGGACTAACAACTCTTGAGCGGCAGAGCGTGCTTTTTCTAAATCTTTAACACGCTGCTCTAGAGTTTTATATTCTAACTGCTTTAACGTATCACCAGGTTTGGCGTCAGCAGTAATGGACAGGTCGTTAACTTCACCAGATTTTGTCGAAGCAACGATTAATCGAGGGCCCTCGGTATCATTAATGATCGAGGCACGAACACCTGGGTTCGCTTTGTTGTTGTTGATGCCACGAACCACATCAACCAATTTTGAGTTTTCAGCAACTTCGACGGTAAATTTTTTGTCACCTAATGAAACCTGCAGCTTACCTGAGCCAAATTTTGCATCTTCAGGAAGTACATCAGAAGCAATCTTATGACTCTGAGCAAGCTGCAACACATCGATAGCATAGCGACCAGCGATGGCATCAGTGGTTGCTGTCGCCGACACGACGGTTTCATTTGTCGTTTCAACTTTTCTTGCAGCGAACGCCTTCTCTTGACGGAAGTTCGCCATCAAGTTTTTCATCGTATCCAGCGACTCTCTGAGTCGCCCATAGGCACTGATCCCGGTATCAATCCGAGTCCGCTCGTTGTCGATACGTTGCTGCTTTGGTACGCGCTCCGCATCTACAATCTTGCTGACCATGGAATTGATGTCCATGCCAGAATTCATCCCTATTGGGCCAAAACTCATCTAATCACCTCAAAATACGATCACACCGTCTGGTTAACTAGTCCCGATGAATATCGAGCCGTTTGTTCCCTTAGACGCCGTAGAATCTCCAACAGTTCCTCATCAGGAATCTGACGAATAATATCACCAGTATCCGCTTCGTAAATCGTCACGACATCCCTACCGGACTCTTCATCGACGCGAAATGATAAGCCTTTGTTGATTGACGAGATAAAATCATTCATCTGGTCAACCATCCTCTCCCGCTCTTCTCGATTGAGTTTCTCACGTTCTTTCGTCGCTTCGATAACTTTCTCGACTGCTTGAGCTGCGGATTCACTTACCTTTTCATTTACTTGCGGTTCCTTTATTAAGGAATCGAGCTGTACTCCATCGTTTTTTGAAGCAATTTTAGTGCCACTTTCTGAGCCGTAAGGCTGGATGTTCGATGTGTAGGATGAAATGTCCATAACAATCTCCCTTCCACCTTCAGGTCACAGCACAAAGCTGCTACCAATAAGCTCCGTCGAACCTATCGATTAACCCAACAAGCTAAGCGCAGATGATGGTGACTGCTTAGCTTGAGCTAGGATTGAAGTACTCGCTTGCTGCAGAATCTGAGATTTTGTCATTGCAGTTGTTTCTTTTGCAAAGTCAGTATCCAAGATACGGCTACGAGATGCGTTAACATTTTCATTGATGTTGTCTAGGTTGTTGATTGCGTGACCAAAACGGTTTTGGAACGCACCCAGATCAGCACGTTGGCTGTCGACGTTTTTCAACGCACCATCAATGATAGAAACCGCCATTTGCGAGCCAGCAACCGATGTCACATCAACATCTGCAACCGTCTTGCTTTGAGCATCACCAAAGCCGATCTCGCCACCCAGACCACCGCCGATATCAACATCAGTTGCGACTTTGTTGCTTGCAGCAAACAGCTGAAGCTTACCGTCTTCACCAACTGACGCTTTTACATCATCGCTTTGACCATTGATGTAAGTCGCCACTTGCTCAATATCATCACCCACTTTCGCGTTGATGGTCAGCTCTTTCTCTTCGCCATGTACATCAGTATAGCCAAGAGTCAGGTCTGTTGAACCCGCACTTACTGTCCAGCTTGCATCTTTGCCTTCTTCAGCAACATAAGCTTTACCGCCCATTTCAGCCGTATCAGAGCGCATATTACCCATGCTTAGCTGTACCGCTTCACCTGAGCTCGCACCGATTTGGAAAGATTGACTACCGTAAGTACCGTTTAGCAGCTTGTTACCACCAAATGAGGTCGTTTCTGCGATACGGTTTAACTCATCGTTAAGCGCTGTCACTTCCTCTTGGATAGCGATACGTTCTGAACGTGAGTTCGAGCCGTTAGATGATTGTAGCGCCAAGTCACGCATACGTTGCAGGATGTTGGTACTCTCATTCATTGCACCTTCTGCAGTTTGTGCAATAGAGATACCGTCGTTTGCATTCTTCACCGCCATGTCTAAGCCACGGCTTTGAGAAGTCAAACGGTTTGAGATTTGTAGGCCAGCAGCATCGTCTCGAGCACTGTTGATTTTGTAACCCGAAGACAGACGCTCCATCGATTTCTGCATACCTTCAGCTGCACCGTTCAGGTGTCGCTGAGCAGTCATCGCAGACACGTTAGTGTTTACGTTAATTGCCATATTTGATCTCCTTAGGCATTGGGGCGATGTGCCTTTGCGTCTCTCACCTCGCATCAGCACATCTCATTTCTCTCAATCCTTTAACGGCGGACTTAGATTAACCTTTAGGAGAAAATTAACTTTTTTACGATTTATTTGGCTTTAACAGCTAAAGTGTGATTTGGGTTCAAAATGGATTTCGACATCACTTTTTAATATCAATAACTTACAAGATTTAGTCGTTAAAGCGACTTATAAAGAATTTTTCAGCCCAAAACAAAAAATCCAGCCGAAGCTGGATTTTTTAATTGAGCTCTTGATTAGCCTAGTAGGCTTAATGCCGAGTTTGGCGCTTGCTTCGCTTGAGCAAGAATAGAGCTTGAAGCTTGCGATAGAATTTGTGACTTGGTCATTGAAGTCGTTTCTTTTGCGAAGTCCGTATCTTTGATTCGGCTCTTAGACGCATTCACGTTTTCGTTGATGTTGTCTAAGTTGTTAATCGCGTGGTTGAAACGGTTTTGGAATGCACCCAGTTCAGCACGGTGGCTATCTACATACTTAAGCGCAGTATCAATGATAGCAACAGATTCTTGAGCACCGCCTACTGAAGTCACGTCAATCGTGTCAACAGTTACCGCTTGACCATCTTGCATGCCTAGTTCACCGGCAAGGCCGCCACCGAAGCTTACATCACCTTCAACTTTGTTGTTGCCAGCAAATACTTGTAGTTGACCGTCTTCGTTTACAGACGCTTTAACCATGTCTGTTTGACCGTTGATGTAAGTAGCAAGTTCTTCAATGTCATCACCCGCTTTTGCAGAGATGTTGATCGTCTCTTCTTCGCCGCCTTTCGCTGTTAGCGTGATTGACAGGTCGTTAGAGCCAGCTTGTACTGTCCAGTTTTTGTCTTTTGCGTTTTCAGCCTGGTAGCTTGTACCGCCCATGCCAGAGTTGTCTGAACGCATGTCATTTAGCGTCAGCATTACCGCTTCACCATTGTCAGCACCGATTTGGAATGACTTAGTTGCGTAAGTGCCGTTTAGAAGCTTGTTACCACCAAATGAGGTCGTTTCCGCGATACGGTTTAGCTCATCGTTAAGCGCCGTTACCTCTTCCTGAATAGCAACACGCTCAGATTTAGAGTTAGAGCCGTTTGCAGATTGTAGCGATAGGTCACGCATACGTTGCAGGATGTTGGTCGTTTCGTTCATTGCACCTTCAGCAGTCTGAGCGATAGAGATACCGTCATTCGCGTTACGTACCGCTACATCTAGACCGCGACTTTGAACGTTCAAGCGGTTAGAGATTTGTAGACCCGCTGCATCGTCTTTTGCACTGTTGATCTTAGAACCTGATGACAAACGCTCCATTGACGTTTGTTGAGCATTGTTCGCGCTGTTTAGGTAACGCTGAGCTGTCATCGCTGATACGTTAGTATTTACATTCACTGCCATGGTGATTTCTCCAATTGATTTTCCGATGTTTCCGGTTTCCGACGTCTCGGAAAACCAAGTAGTTCTCTCAAAGTTACTTTTATTAACGGCGTGGTTGGGAAAACCTTGAGGATTTTTTTAAGTTTTTTTCGAAAAAACTGCATTTGGCGAGGAAAACGTGACCAACAGGAAAAAAACTTAAAAAAGCGTAATTTATTGCTAAAGCTTTCTTTTTGCCTGTCGATACATTTCTCTTTTATGAGAAAAATGAGTCTCAGAAATGACTAGCCTAATAAGGTTAAGGCTAAGTTTGGCTGCTGTTTCGCTTGAGCCAAAATTGATGTACTGACTTGTTGTAGTATTTGTTGCTTAACAAGCTGTGTGGTTTCTTTAGCGTAGTCGGTATCTTTGATCCGGCTATTCGAGGCAGCTAAATTCTCATGCACATTATCTAGATTGGTAATCGCATGATTAAATCGATTCTGCAGCGCACCCAATTCCGCGCGGTGGCTATCGACGTAACCAAGTGCAGTGTCAATTACAGACACCGCACGCTGAGCGCCACCCACATCTGAAATATCTATATTATCAACGGCTTCATAGCCCGCTAGATTCATCTGTAATTCGTTGGCTAAGCTACCCGAAAATGAAATCGTGCCAGCACTCTCTTTACCAGCCATAAATATCTGCAGCTGCCCTTCTTCATTAACAGAAGCCGACACTTTATCCGTTTGGCCGTTAATGTAAGTCGCAAGCTCTTCGATATCGTCACCAATTTTGGCTTTAACCTGAATGCTCTCTTGCTCGCCGAGTGCATTGGTAAATTCCATGTTGAGCACATGATTCCCTTGGCTCACTTGCCAGCTGTCACTCGCTTTTCCTGCCGCGATATAACTAAAGCCCCCCATATCGATGCTATCGGAGCGCATGTTTTTCAGCGACACTTGGACCGCTTCACCCGAGCTAGCCCCAATTTGGAACGAAGAAGATGCAAACGAACCATTGAGCAATTTTCGACCACCAAAAGAGGTCGTTTCAGCGATTCGGTTTAATTCGTCATTTAAAGCGGTCATTTCTTCTTGTAATGCCGTTCGCTCTGCTTGACTGTTTGAACCATTCGAAGATTGCAGTGATAAATCACGCATACGTTGCAAGATGTTGGTTGTTTCCTGCATCGCGCCTTCGGCAGTTTGCATGATGGAAATACCATCATTAGCATTGCGCACCGCCACATCTAAACCGCTCATTTGCGTTTCGAGCCGATTAGAGATTTGCAGCCCTGCGGCATCGTCTTTGGCACTGTTAATACGACTCCCTGAAGCCAAACGCTCCAAAGATTGGTTCAACAAATCGGTCGCAGTCGTCAAGTGACGCTGCGCTGTCATTGCAGAGACATTCGTATTTACAGTGATTGCCATTGTTGATGGTTTCCTTTTATGGGCTACCTTATGTATCGGCCTAACCTGTATTTCTTTAGGCAAATTGAATAAAAAAAGCCGAGCACTACGCTCGGCTTTTCTTCAATGGCTTATTAACCCATCATTATTTGATCGACAGCGATTGCAGCATCTCCACAGACGGAGCAAAGAAATACGCTCCAGTCACGGCTTTTGTAAATCGAAGAAGCTGGTCGGTCTTACCATCCGTTTCGCCATACATGCTTTCAAGCATCGCTTTAAAGTTGTGCAGTGTATTGCAGTAAGCAATGAACAACAGGCCATGCTCACCCGATACGCTACCGTAAGGCAGGCTGTGACGTACAATCTTCAAACCTTTGCCTTCTTCTTTAATATCTACGCGCCCAACATGAGACGCTGCTGGCACATCTTCCAACTCAATCGAATCGGGTTTAGTACGGCCAATCACCTTCTCTTGTGCCGACACATTCAAACGATTCCAAGAAGGTAAGTTATGAATGAAACGTTGAACCATGACATAACTACCACCCGCGAAAGGACCTTCTGGCACAATAGCAACTTCAGCGCGTTGTCCGTCTTTCGGGTTTTCAGTGCCGTCGACAAAATCTGTCATATCGCGAGAATCTAGGTAGCGATATCCATAGGTCTCATCCACTACCGTCACATTCTCTGATGCTTGAGCAAAGAATTTACGCAATAGATAAAAGTGCAGATCATGGCGGCTAGAGTGGCAGTGCAGTAACACGTCAACATCTGAGCTTGGAGCGACAACCTCACCTTGACCTAGTTGAGGGAAATCAATCAGCTCCGCCGGAGCCTCTAGATCGAGCTTACTCCAAAAAGCTTTTGTGAATGCGATGGATAAAGTCAGTTCTGCACCCGGCTGTTGCTCATTTAGCTCAGCGACTAGCGCTGGCAACGCTTGCAGTTGTTCGATCACTTGCTGCGGGTTTTGGTTGACTTTCAATAACGTGTATTGAGCAAATGGGCCCGCTTCAGGAAGAATGGCGCTCTGAGGGTTTGACATAGAGGAGTCCTCACATTGATGTTTTGCACAGTGTATTTTGTTTTATGTTCTTTATATTGATGCTGATCAGCGTCAAATCAAATCATGTCGTTGGTGGGTTATGAAAACTGTCTCTTACGCTTCGACTCTTAGTTACGTACAAGCCGAACCAGAGAAGAACGAGCAAGGTCACGGCATTCGCCCAGCTAAACGCGCCTTTTAACAGGTAAACATGATAAAGGCTTTGCGCAAACTGACTTGCGACGGTGACCAAGGTGATCCATTTTCCTAAACTTACGATACGGTTAATCCAGACTCTCTCTGGATTACGTAAGCTAATCAACCACATAAGCGCAATACTAGGCAGCCCCATCGCTAAACCTAAATACAGCATTGAGTGATCAGGATAGACAATGTTTAAGATTTTGCTGCCGCTTTCTCTACTCGCACCCGCCACAACAAACACAACCCAAGCTTTAGCCAAAAACAACCAGCCTAGCCATAACCATCTCGGTGCTTTTAAAAAGCCGTGTTTATCGTATTGTTCTATGGAATAACGCACAAATTTCTACAACATCTGTCTTCATTGATGTTCAATGTAACTGAATGCAGAAAAAAAACTATCAGAAATTTGTTAGCCTTGGCGGCGGGAGATGGATTTGAATGACAAAAGTAAGAATGCGACGAGTAACAAAACAGGCAGCCCCCAAAGCAAACCGTTTTGCCAAGAAAACGAGGTTATACAACA
>NZ_AEVT01000021.1 GCF_000189275.1 Vibrio sinaloensis DSM 21326
CCAAGCGTTGGGAATCTGCCTTAAACGCCTTGTTATATGCCATTTCCCAATGACTTATAGCTCGTCTCGTTCACCAGTTGTTTTGATTTTTAGATTTGGATTTACCCCACCACCAAATTCTGTCGATGGACCATATGATACGCTTTGCGAACGATGAAATACGAATAGCCCGATTGCTGCGATAACAGGGATTAGCCAGATAATTATGATTTGCGCTACTTTTTGAAATGAATTTAACTCACTCCTTGTTGCGACATAGACAGAACCGCAAAAGTTAACAAAACTAATTCCCAAAAGAACAGCAATCCAATTGTAAAACTCCAT
>NZ_AEVT01000020.1 GCF_000189275.1 Vibrio sinaloensis DSM 21326
TTTTAACTATGCGTTGTGTCTGGTGTTTAAGGTGGTATGCGGCGGCTTCTGTGTTGCGTTGCTCACACCTTAACAGGGCGTTATGTTTTCGGCGAAAATCTACGATGATTTACGACTAAGATTCAAAGGTTTGATAAATTTAACTGGCTGATAGTTTATCCATGAGGAGTATCATGACTCAATTGTCCAACATTATGCATAAGGAGCATGATGGTTTTTTATATGTGTATTTCGAAAACTACGATGATGATTGTAATTGCATGTGGAGAAAAAATCCTGAGCATGAAAACGTCTATACTATCGAGCGTGTAGATATATTACCTGAATTTCGTAGGAAAGGATTCGCTCGAGAATTACTAAAGGGTACACTCAAACGAATTGCGGCAGAGTGTCCTCAAGCTTGCGTAGAAATCACTGCAGAGCCAGACGACGATAGCGGAATAACTGTGGAAAATCTCGTAGCTTTCTATGAATCACTTGGGTTTGAAAAGCATCTATGTCTTCGATCTCGTGTTCACCTCCGACTGTATTTGGATGATTCTGTGAAACCGAACACTGTGTACGATCATCCATTCTATTTCAAATAAAAACATAACAAACTGTTTAAGAGTGATTCGCAACGCGTGGCATTTTTACTATGCGTTGCGTTTAGTGTTTAAGGTGGTATGCGGTGGCATCGGTATTGCGTTGCTCACACCTTAACAG
>NZ_AEVT01000019.1 GCF_000189275.1 Vibrio sinaloensis DSM 21326
TCTAGCCAAGGGTATATGATTTTATTTTCTTCGTGACTCCAAGCTAACGGGATAGATAGAATTGTGACAACAGCAATATAGCCTACTTTCCCTTTTAATGGGAAAGCCTTCAAAGTTAAAATAAACCCAGCGACAAAAGGCAATGCTAGTAGAAAGCCGCTTACGCCTTGATTCACAGCTCCAGCACCAATGAACAAAGCACTTACTGCTAAAGTTAAATGAGATATTGTCTTGCGCATAAGCTTAAACCTATCATTTTGTATAACGCCGCGTTAAGTAGTGAGCAACGCTAACCACCCAAACAAAACCATTACACCGCAAACACTTAACCCAACCTAGGATGCAGAACACTAAGCGTTGGGAATCTGTCTTAAACGCCTTGTTAGCATTTGGTATCGAGCGACGTCGAAACCCAACATTTCTTGTCTGTCTACAAACTCGAAACCGCCACGTTCGTAAAACGCTCTTAGGCGCTCTCTGTCACCATGACAGTCGCAACGAACCCAAAGACATCCGCGCTCTTCAGCCAATAAACGTATTGCGGTTAATGCCTGCAAGCCAAAACCTTTGGAGTTGAATGCATTGCCAATTGCAAACTTGTGGAAAAATAGCGTTCCCTTTGTATCCGTGTCTGCCCAAAAATCGTCGACATCAAAGCTAATAAACACGCACCCTATAGTGTGCTGCTCAGATTTCAACAGGTATAAGTTTTCAATAGCATAGTGGCTTTTTAATGCCTTCACTGACACTTGTTGGTGAGTCCACAAGGGTAGCCCTTTCTCATTACAACGCTCTACCGTTTGAGCTAAGAAATTGGAGGCAATATTCCAATGCTCATCTGTAGATGCTTTGACTAACTCCATTACTCCTCCTGAGAATGCTAACGCCGCATTAAGGTGTGAGCAACGCTAACCACCAGCCTAAACCGTTACGCCGTAAACACAAAAAACCAAACGGAACTAAAACCACAAAGCGTTGGGAATCACTCTTAAATGCTTTGTTATGAATTTATGGTAGGCGGATATGCTTTACCCACCAACGAGCTGTAAAACCCATAAAAAAGCCTATTAAAGCAATTAACAGAACCCATTTCGAAGAGGCGTTTAAAAGATAAGCCAACGAAAAACCGCAGCAAAACCCCGAAATCGATTGAAATACTACTGGAGATTTAAATACTTCTCGATCAACCTCCGGAGCTATAAGCAGCCCAAAGAAAAAACCAACCGAAGATCGTAAAAAAAGCTCAGTCCAGTCACCAAAATCTAAGACTAACGATGGTATCGCTACAAGTCCTATGCAAATTGCGACTGAAAATAGCACTACCTTGTACATTTCAGCTCCTAAGATTCATAACGCCGCGTTAAGTAGTGAGCAACGCTAACCACCTAACCTAAACCTTTACACCGTAAACACTAAAACCAAATGTGAATGCAGAGTGCCAAGCGTTGGGAATCTGCCTTAAACGCCTTGTTAGCTTTTTGCCACTGCCACCTGAAAAGCGATTTGTCCCAGAAGAGAAAAATGAACTTCCAAATCTGTTGGCTCTATATTACTAATTTCGTACTCTCCCCCCAACAGCCAAGGTTTTGATAAACTATATATTTGACCATGAGACAAGCTTTTACCTGATTGAATTAAATCACCTATCATCTGAACGGCAAATTTTTCTGCTACAAATTCTTTGTTAGATAACTTTACCTTAAACTCGTCAACTGAATCAGAGACTTGGATTAATTCACCACCACCAGTATCTAACCACCATACTTGACCGTTATTTACATGCTGAACGAATGCGTCACCTGACGCAGATATTAAAATTGGAAGGAAAGCCCCTTGTAGAAGCCAATCCCAATCACTCAGTAACGAATTTCTATCTATGTGAGAAAAGGCTACCGTCAAATCATCTAGAGTCATTGATTTCCTCGTAAAAAGCTAACGCCTTGTTAAGGTGTGAAGCACGCAATACCAATGCTCTCGCATACCACCTTAAACACTAAAAATAACGCATAGTAAAAATGCCACGCGTGCTGAATCACTCTTGAACAACTTGTTAGGCTTCAGATATACCAGCCACATGATGTCTTGCGTCCCAGTCTCCGAATAATTTGTGTTCTGGGCTATAGAACTCAACAGGCATAGAGGACTGTAGCCCCAGACTATTTAATCTTGCATCTTCTGTTACTGTGATGATCCTAACTTTGTATAACTCAGAAACTACCTTAATCACGTCAGACGAAGTCGGATCGCTAAGCTCTTTTATTTTCTTGTAAATTACTGTAACTGGAACAACATGTTCAACAATACGTTTTTCCTTTGGGCTTAATGACGCTGCTTTTGAAATAGGAGCCGACTTGTTATATTTAGTCAAAGCACGTTGGCCTGACTTCGTTACGTGCCCGAAGATATGACAAAAAATGGAGTCAATGGCTAAACGATAAGACGCTGCATCATCAATGCCTGCATCAAGCATCGCAATAATAGAGTTTGCATAGCCTCGAGCCTTACGATCGTTTAAGTTCACTGTATACCTCTTTCTGATGCCTAACGCCGCGTTAAGTGGTGAACAACACTAACCACTAAACCTGAACCATTGTACATTAAACACTTAACTCAACTGGAAGTGAAATCGCCAAGCGTTGTGAATCCGCCTTAAACGCCTTGTTATGTTTCGGGCTACGTAAAGCTCAAATATGCTAAAAACACATATAGCAAGCTACAGACTGGATACGCCACTTTTTTTACCCAGTTATTGAAATTACTTAGCTTTGAATTACCAACCATTCCAATTTTACAAGACAATATACACAATAAAAGACCGATAATTACGAGTAAGATTTTTATATCGTTCGAATCTAATAGCTTTACTGGAATTAATAGTATAAATCCTGCATACATAATAAAGTCAGCAGGCTTAATGCCTAACCACTCTTTAGTCGAATCTTTCATTACATAACCTATAAGAACATAACGCCGCATTAAGGTGTGAGCGACGCTTGGCTATACTTGAGCGAAGCGAAAATGCCGAGCGTTGCGAATCACTCTTGAATGCTTTGTTATAGCGTTCCAAAATGGATAGTGAACGAACTAGATGCTTTTATACAAGCATAAAGGAACACAACATAAGAAGACAAAACACTCCCAACACTTAAAACATTAATGAAATTACCTGTTTTTCGCGATTCGCTCGCATACGAAAGTTGCGATAGATAAGTTGTCCCAGTCGCGAATGCCGCCAAAAGCACACCAATGCAAAACAACAAAATTGAGTGGGTTAGAGCATTTGTAACTAGCTTGGTTGAACCTTCAGTCCATATTTTTCCAGTAAAGGCTAGCAACGCAGCAGCTGCACCACCATTTATAATCATGCTAGATTTTAAAGCAGCTTGTCCCGCAGTAATAACAGACTTAAACATTTCGATGCTATGTGAGGTCATATTCTGAGACGCGGCTATATTTCTAGCGTTATTCGCCTCAAATTCCTTCAATAAACGTTCATGCTCAAGCTTGTTAAACTCCCCAACTTGTTCGGCTCTCTTCTCTAATTGAGCCATGAAGTTATCCATTGCTTCAATTGAAACCGATGTTTCGCCTGCTTGTTTTGTATTACCAAGAGCCTTTCTAACTTCCTGAATCACTTCTTTTGATTTCAACGATTAACCTCATAAATCAATGTAAGCTATAACGCCGCATTAAGTGGTGAGCAACGCCCGCCACCCAACCTAAACCATTGTGCCGTAGCCACTTAAACCAAATCAAACCGAAAATGCCAAGCGTTGGGAATCCGTCTTAAATGCCTTGTTATGCGTTTCTTCCATGCTCCGAATTTATCCCTAGCTTATTGCTAAAAACCAACATACAACTAAGTAAAATACCTATCTCGAAAAGCTGGCATAGAAAAGATGCTGTCTTAAACGCCAGACCTGGCTCTATCCAAGGTATTGCTATTTCGATTAGCACCGCGATTAGAACCAAAGTATACCCAATCCGTTGATGCCACTTACCTAAAACTGGAGAAAAATGGTGGAAAGCTAACAGATAGAGCACCGAAAAAAATGGCATTATAAACCAGGTAAAATACTCAAGAATTTCTATCAACGAGCTACTACCTTCACCCAAAGTCGCCATTAGAATCGGGATAATAAAATTCAGTATCATGTAAAGAAACGGATAGATAAGAATACCCAAAGCAAGATACCGAACTGATTTTATAACTCTACTTTCCACTTGTACTACCCTCTCAAGTTGGAGTAACGCATAACGCCTTGTTAAGGTGTGAGGCACGCAATACCGATGCTTCTGCATAACACCTTAACCACAAAAACCAACGCATAGAAAAATGCCACGCGTGCCGAATCACTCTTGAACAGTTTGTTAGCTTGATGCTTTCCCCAGAAGTTTATTGTTTATTTCAACGACTCCGAAGAATAAGATTGCCCCTATAATTCCATTTAACACAGCCAAAGCCGATGGAATAAAGAAGGTTGAAAGCTCTTTAGCATTCACCGCAGGCACCAATATGAACTTAACGTTGCATAAGTACCAAAGTAAAACTGGTAGCACCGAATAAGTACACCCTAAAACACGACTAGACAGGCTTAAACTTGATTCCTTCAAAAACGCAGACACAAATCGAAATACCGTAAAAAGCCCAGCACTACCTAGCAAGAAGGTACCAAGCACACCAGCAGCAAAACCAATAATTAATAGGTTTTCGCTTATATATATTTCCTGTAGTGCGGTAATGCCTAACAGCAAAGAAATAATTGACGTTACTCGGTAAACCTTAATTTGTCTGATCCTCATTATTTCTCCCCAGAAAGCTAACGCCCAATTAAGGTGTGAAGCACGCGACCAAGGCGCTTAATTTGACCACCGTAAACACTGAACTTAACTCAAACCAAAAATGCCAAGCGTGCTGAATCACTCTTAAATTGTTTGTTAGAAAAATCACTCTCCTTGTTCGATAAGAGCAACTACTTCAGACGCTTGCCCCTTATCTAGCCCTTTAAACAACAAAACAGACCGATTTAATGGACCATAATCAAAAACAATTGAGCCACCTAAACTAGTAAAGTCTCAGCTTTTCAGAAAACAAACCTTTAGGATCAAAGGGTGTTTTCTGATTTATATTCGGATACACACGAATATTCTTTACATGCCCTCTAACATAAATTTTCTTTAAATACGTCACCCCCAGTACATCACGAGAGTAAACTAAATCATTGTTATTGACTTCCAATGTTTCGTTGCTGGATATCGTACAACTAAAAGCTATAAAAAGAAGAATAAGTACCAACATAATCACTTTAGCCCACAGCTCAATCAACTGGTCAAAAGCTTGCGGTAATGCCACCAGAAAAAGCAAAGCTCCAAGCCAAGTTGGTACTTTTAATAACACAGGAAATTTATTCTTACAGTACACTTTAAATGGAACATGGCTTATCACTTTGTAACTCATATGACCCCTTGTATTTTTCTAACGCCGCGTTAAGTAGTGAGCAACGCCACCACTGACTCTAACCTATTGTGCCGTAAACACTAAAGCTGATTCAAACCTAGAATGCCAAGCGTTGCGAATCTGCCTTAAACGCTTTGTTATATGTTGGAGGGATAAATACATAACCCGCTAGTTTTTATGTAAATACCGTCACCAACTTTTGGCTCAATCGCCCAATCTTCTGATGATACACAGAGGAATTCAGGACCATTTCTCAGATAAACATCATATATCGTGGAGTCTTCCGAAATATGAACCACGTTATGCACATGACCAAAAATTTGATGAATGAGAAGCCCGTCACCTTGCTTAATTCCGGTTTTTGAATCGGGTAAGTTAGCTATAATTTTAGCGTCTAAAACTTCCGCGAAATCGAATTCCACTTGCAGAACTTCAGACGGTATATTTGACCTCAAGCTTGCGCTGACATCAATCAAGCATGTAAGCAAATTTCGTTGATGTTCTAGCTGGCATAGGTATTTATCACCAACTGATTTACCGATACTTTTAATATTAACAGTCATACTTTACCCAACATATAACGCCCTGTTAAGGTGTGAGCAACGCAATACTGATGCCGCCGCATACTACCTTAATCACTTAAACCAACGCATGGTGAAAATGCCACGCGTTGCGAATCACTCTTAAACAGTTTGTTATGCAGCAACACCACGGTTAGCTTTGTACTTTTCAACTTCCAACTCACGGTTCCGTTTTTCTAACTCGCTTTGCAATTGGCGTTCTTGCTTTCTATCTTCAAATTCATTCTCCATTCGATATTTTTCTAACTCCATATCAAATTGGTTTCGTTGACGCCTTTCTTCCAAGTCTAACTCTCGTTCACGCTTGTCTCTTTCCATCTCGAATTGATGCTTCTGCTGCCTTTCCTCGATCTCTAACTCTCGACTACGGCGCTCCATTTCCATCTCAAATTGGTGCCTTTGAGCATTCTGTTGGAAATCATTTTCCATTATCTTATGTTCTTTTTCGAACTCATGCTGAGCTAGTTTCGAGTCTCGCTCCAATATAATTTCTTTTTCCCTACGCGAAAACTCTAACTCTAACTCATGAGACGCTTTTACATGCTCTAACTTAGACTGAATAGTCACCAATTCTTCTTTAGCTTTCAATAAGTCTGTATCGTATTGAATCTGTTTCAAGGAACGCTTTTTGTTAACAAACTCTTGGATTGATTGAACAAAATAGGAAGCCCAAGGTAAAAGAATAGTTAGGATGAGAGATGACGCTAAAGGAAACCACAAAAGATAATTAACATCAGAATAATTTTGTTCTAAGAACTCTATTTTGGCTTCAATTTCCTTGTTACTAGCTAATAGAACAGTAATCGCTTTCCAATTAAAAAATACCCATGATACTGAGAATGCGCCTAACAACGGGTTTGATAGCCTTTGTTCGAAGTTTTTTCTAACCGAACCTGTCCATTCTTTCAAAAATTTCATATATACCAACTTTTATTTGATGCA